>JAZUOQ010000190.1:0-3746 GCA_045604775.1 Eubacteriales bacterium | reverse complement strand
ATATCAGAGAGTAGCAGTTCATTTCCGTCCCAATCTATGTTTAGTGGTTCATCAAGCGAAATTTCGTTTTTTTGAATAATATTTTTTCTTAGATACATAAGTATTTCGTTTTCAATACATCTTGATGCGTAAGTTGCAAGTTTAATGTTCTTATCAGTTTTAAAGGTTTTTATTGCTTTGATAAGTCCAATGCTTCCAATAGAAATTAAATCTTCTTGCATAATTCCGGTATTTTCAAATCGTTTTGCTATGTACACTACAAGTCTAAGATTGTGCTCTATCAAAATTTCTTCAGCTTTATTATCGCCGTTTTCGAGTAGTTTTAGATACTTATTTTCTTCTTCGGTACTAAGTGGGCTGGGAAGTGTTATAAAATTACCTATATAATATACTCTTCCTGTGATTTTTAGAATTAGATTTGTTAATAAATTTATATTCAAAATTTTATCTATTATTTTTAACATAAATTTTTCCATAATTTAAATTTTTGTATGTAATAATGCATTATAACTTTCATCCGACGTTAATTTTGCACTTATAATACCAATTAAAGTGTTATTTATTTCTTTGTTTTCACTTAAATTATATATTTTCTGTGGTTTAAATGCATAAACAATTTTTTGAGTTCCGGATATATCTTGGAAGGGGATTATACGTACTTTTAACTTTGGGTATGCTTTGTGCATAATTTGTAATGATTCGGCACAACTTCTGTTGACTTGTTCCAAAAAATAATTACTAAGTTTATTTTTGAATGCACTACTTTCAATTAACATTACAGGCATTAGTGAGATCGGGTCGCAAAGCGAATTTCCTGTATCCACCAGTGCCTTTACGATTATATTTGTGTTTTCAAATTCAATTTTTACATTAATTATACTTTTTTGTATGTTTCGACTGTCAGATATTTTTGTAAATATTTTTATCAGGAAATAAAAACCAAAAGCCATGGTTATGATTAACCATAGTGGCATATCAATGTAGTAAACACCATTTGAGTAGTTCATTTTTGAACCTAATGATGTAAAATGATGAAAAATGTACATTCCACCGCCATAAATTGCACTAATTATGTAATATGTCAAAATGCTTTTTAAATACAAAAACAATCCATAATACTTAAAAGCGATGATTAACATAATTATACTGAATGCTATTTTGATAATAACTAAATTAAATATTTCAAAAGTTGGGAAAAATATTACAACATTGTATATAGCTCCCAACGATGCAGCTAACAGTAGCCTTTTTTTTGATATCATAAGGTTAGCTGTAAGTGCTGTGGAACATAGTATTATGTAGTTTATTATTAAATTCAGTAAAAACAGTACATCTATATATATTGTGAAATTCAAATCTATCACTCCGTATGATAATTATAAATCTAAACAAATAAGCAAACTGTCGGAATTTGTTAATGATTAAATATTATTCAGGTATTTACATTTTACGTGACTTGTGTTAAACTTATTTAAATTTTAATGATAGGATTTTAATATGAAAAAGAATAGCAGCGTTTATACATATATAATTCTTGTTGCGGCTGTTTTATTAAGTAAAATATTTGGATTAGTTAGGGGAATGTTGCTTTCTCATTACTATGGCACAGGTATCGAAGCTTCAGCTTTTACAGCAGTTTCCAGCCTCCCGTTAATTATTTTTGATGTTACTCTTGGGACTGCAATTTCTTCTGCTTTTGTTCCCATATTTAATGAGAAACTCAGCGGCGAAGGAAACAAAATTGCCAATAAATTTGCAAGCAACTTTTTAAATTTGGTTCTGATTATTTCATTGTTAATAGTTACACTTGGTATGTTTTTTCCTGAAAGTGCAGTTATGCTCGTTGCAAGTGGTTTTAAAAATCAACCTGAAACGATGGCGCTTGCTTCAAACCTTATGCGAGTAATTATGCCTATAATGTGCTTTGCTTGCTGCACTTTTGTTTTTATTGGTATATTACAATCATACGGTGAATTTATAGCACCATCGCTTGTTTCATTGTTTTCTAATTTAGCAATGATACTGTATTTGATTTTTTGTAATAGTAAGTTTGGGATATATGGACTAGCGGTTGCTTTTTGTTTCGGATGGTTTTTGCAATTTGCCTTCCTTGTACCTTTTTTAAAAAAGAAAAAATTTGAGTATTCGTTTGAATTAAACCTGCGTTCACCTGATTTGAAGCGTGTTGCTATATTAACGTTGCCACTATTTGTTGCAGCGCTCGCCCAACCGATTAATCAGCTTATTTCTTCAAATTTGAGTTCTTCGGTATCTGAAAGCGGTGTTGCAACCGTGAACTATGCGTATAATGCCTATTTTATTGTTGCAGGTGTATTTTCTTATGCACTCACAAATATGTTTTTTCCCGAGATGTCGCGTCGATTTGCTCAAAAGGACATTGATGGTGCAACCGATATTTGTAAGGATATGCTTTCTACGATAACTGCTATAATAATTCCTATTATGGCTTTTTTGTGTGCGTGCTCTGATAATATAATCAAAATTCTGTATCAACGAGGTGAGTTTACCGCTCAGGATACTGCTAATGTATCAGTTCTTTTGTCTATTTATGCTTTAGGTATGATTTTTCTCTCATGGCAGGATATTCTGAATAAATATTTTTATTCAATGCAGATCTCTATAATACCTATGATATGTGCTGCTATCGGTATTTTTGTGAATTTTGTTTTTTCATTCATACTAACTGATTTATATGGACTTAAAGGTCTTGCTGTTTCAACTGTAATAGCAGGTATATTAATGACAGTTATATTGTGTTTGTTTACATTGAAATTTACAAAAAGAATTTTTAATGTAGGTTTTATTTTAGAATTAATTAAAATTTTGATTTCTGGTGCACTTGCGTTTGTTGCTTGTGTATTTATAAAATCTTTTTTTGACTTTAAAGCAACACTTGTTGTTGATATAATGTTAGCTGCACTTCTACTGTTTGTTGTTATTACTATATATTTTATCGCTTTGGTGATAACTAAGTCAGAAAATGTTTCTAATATAATTGCATTATTTAAGAAAAGGAGGTAAAACAGCTTGATGTATAACGCATTTTGGATGCGGGTTTCCGATATAATGAACAATTCGATTTTTGGACGATTGTTTTTGAAAATTGTACATATAGTAGGTGAATGCTTTAGATCTAGTTGGTTGTATGCTTTTTTTGTATCGCATAGCATGTCGGATTATGCTGAAAACTCAAAAATTGCTCGGTGGATAAGAAAACTACTATTTTCAGGCAAACTTTCTTTAATTATATCTGACTGTACAGTTATTAAGGCATTTTGTAAGTTGCCAAAAATAATTTTGTCTTCGCCGATGTATATACTGGCGCTATATATTCTTCCTTATAGTTTGCTGATGTTTGTCAGATTTTTCGGCCAAGTTGAGTATATGATAGTTTTTGCATTTGCTATTGTATTGTCTATTATGGTGCTCAATGTTAAACTTACCCTTGGTGAAATAGTCAGTAATTCGGCACTTCTGGGAAGTTTATGCTCATTTTTCGAAATTAAAACCAACTATATAGTTAATAAAAAATCTATAAAACTTTCGTTATTTATGCTCTTTTTAGGCACAGCGGTTGGCGGAATATCTTTTATGCTTGATGTAACTATGTCAGTAGCTTTATGTGTTGGTATTATATTACTTCCGCTTCTTATAGAGGCACCAATCGTGTTGATTTGTCTCACACTCTTTTCCGGTATGATATTATCAACTTTACCTACTGTTGT
>JAZUOQ010000189.1:0-4377 GCA_045604775.1 Eubacteriales bacterium | reverse complement strand
CCGTTACCGCTACTCTTAAGCACAATACCTTTATTCAAATACGGCCGGTTCGTAATATCCGATTTCTCCTGATGATTCGGATGAAGCGCATGCGCATTGTCTGCAGAAATCAAAAAACTGTTATCCAGCGCCTGCCTGTAGGAACAGTCCCGGCCCAATTGTATTAGCTCTACAAGGTACAAGGGTAGTTCTGGATTTAAAACTTGTAAGTGCATTTTGTTCCACTGTAAGAGGATGAATTTTAGCGCCAAGCCTGTATGGTACTTTTTCCCACTCCTCTGTGGTATATTCTGAGGCAAATGTTGGTTCCCAGAAGGCAATGTGACACATTCTGCCTATACCGTAAACAAGAACTAACTTTGCGCCTTCTGCTTTAAGAGCAGAAATTTTTTTAGGGTATGTAGGAAGGTTTTCTTTAGTAGCAAAATTTCGTTGTTCTTTTGGTACTGTAAGTTCTCCTAAAGGTCCGAACAGTGCATCTTCCATTGCATACTGGAAGGAAGCAGAATTGTCTGAGGGAAGAGTGTTACCTTCGCTGTCAGCCCATTCATCCATATTGAAAGTGTAAACGTGATCGCACGATATATTCCATGATTTAAGGAAGTATACGACCCATTTATACATACCCATAGGACCAACAGGAAATATAAAAGCAATTTTTTCGTTTCTATCTTTAGCTTGCTTTATTTGTAATGCTATTTCATGGCCCATATATGTTTCAAACTCTGACAAGTCTTTGCACTTTACAGGAGTAAAGTCGGGGTTCCAATGAGATTGTCTGTTTGTAATAGTTTCCGGAGCATCAATGCAAGCGTCAATTTTTTCAAAATCCCATCCTTCCGGATAAAAGCCTTCAAGCGCTGAACCTTTTACTGTTGAATTAAAATCCATAATTATTCTCCTTTTCTACGGTAATAATCTTTTTGTGGTACCTTTTAAATATACTTGACACTGTGTAAAGCCTTCAGCATAATCTGCTCCGCATTGAATACCTCTGTATCTGCAGCAGGTCTTTACCATATCAGGAAAGTCTATGTTATCGTGATCACGCATCCAAACAATCTGTGATTCATGACAGTTTAGCATTTCAATTTTTTTATCAATAAATTCTGATACATCTACATATTCTGTGGGATTAAAATTAACACCTGCAACAGAATCCATATAGTATATGGGAACAAGTTTTGCCTTATTTTTTGTTTGGGTATGATAATTTGGTAGTGTTGCTGCAAAACTAGCATCAAATACAAGCCTTGAAGTTGCTGTATGGTCAGGCATATAATCGTTGGGTGAGTGAGTGATTATAAAGTCTGGATCAACTTTTTTTATAATTTCAACAACTTTATCTCTTGATTCTTTATTATTGTCATAAATATCAAGATCGTTAAAACCACCGTACATAATTTCAAAACCGCCGATATCAGCACTTCTTTTTGCTTCATTTGCACGCATTATTCTAAGTTCATCGGGTGCAATAATTTCATGTCCTAAATTACCACTTGAAAGATGGCAAACAACAACTCTGTCACCACGTGCTTTACATTTAAGAAGTGTACCTGCACAAGCGACTTCCATATCATCGGGGTGGCACGAAATTACTAATACTGTATACATAGTTATACCTCCTTTATTAAATTAATTATATATGTATAACTATTGAATTGGAGTGTAAAATCAGTTATAATATTTGTAAAATTAGATATAAGGATTTTTTTATGAAAGATAATTTTACACGTGTAGGTTTTGAGAAGATTTTTAATGTTGAAAAAATAATAACTATATTTTATATGGAGTTTTCCAAAAATTTCAGGTATGATGGTGAAAGTCATAATTTTTGGGAAATGGTTTACATTGATAAAGGCGAAATGATATGTACTGCAGATAAAAACAGATTTACTCTTAAAAGCGGTGAAATGACTTTTCACAAACCAAATGAATTTCATAATCTTTCCGGCAATAATAGCATTGCGCCAAATGTCAGTATAATTACATTTCAGTGTAAAAGCAGAGCAATGAAATATTTTGAAGGTAAAATTTTTAGACTTGATCCAGAAGAAAAAAGTATGCTTTCAATGTTATTTAATGAGGGATTGTCTTGCTTTAAATTAATTGATGAGAGCAACCCACTTTTACAAAAACTTGAGAAAATTGATAAGGCGCCTTTTGGAAGTAGTCAGATGACTAAGAATCTTTTGGAAATATTTCTTATAATGCTATGTAGGAATACTGATATTGTTACAAAGAAAATGAGGCGAAGTTATCTTATTGATGGTGTTGATGTACCTTATAACGTAAAAGAAATTCTGGATTATTTGTCTGAGAATATATATGGTAGAATAACTGTTGCTGACATTGCAAGATTTATGGGTAAAAGTGAAAGTTCAATTAAACAGTTATTTGCTACATATCAAAAAAACGGAATTATAAACTATTATAATTCGCTTAAAATTAACGAAGCAAAAAAACTTATACGTGAAGCTGAATATAATCTTACTCAAATATCTGATATGTTATGTTTTGATAACCCTCAGTATTTTTCCAAGTGTTTTAAACGTTTTACTAAAATGACTCCAAGTGAGTATAAGACATCTATAATAAAATAAAACCGATTATCAAAAGATAATCGGTTTTATTTTATTTAAGTTTGCTTTCACAATATATACATCTATATATTTTATTATATTTATCTGTAAGTTTAAAGATATGAGTCAGTTCTTGTTCGGTAGATGTTATGCATCGTGGATTTTTACATTTGCAGACATTTTCTAAACGTATAGGTAGTTCAAGATGCTTTTTTTCAGATAATTTTCCTTCTTTAATAACATTTACTGTAATATCAGGAGCAATGTATCCAAGCACATTAAGAGAAATATCAATATCAGCATCGATTTTTATAATATCTTTTTTACCCATTTTTTTACTTGGAGCATTTTGTATGACTGCAACAGGGCATGTAAGCTTATAAAGTTTTAAAAAGTTGTATACATCTAAACCTTTACCTGCTTCTATGTGGTCAAGTACAAATCCATTTTTAATTGAATCAATATGCATTATTCCACCTCCAATAAGTTCATAATCAATGCCATTCTGATAAACTTTCCATTTAAAACCTGTTTAAAATAGCAGGCTCTGTTGTCGTTATCAATTGCCACAGAAATTTCATTAACGCGGGGAAGTGGGTGCATAATGCATAAATCTTTTTTTGCTTTGATAAGTTTGTCGGGAGTAAGAACATAACTGTCTTTTAACCTTATATAATCCGCTTCATTAAAGAAACGTTCCCGCTGTACTCTGCTCATATACAATATATCAAGGTCATTTATAACAGACATTAAATCTTCTGTCTCGGCATATTTGATGTTGTTTTTATCAAGTATATTGTTCTTTACATAGTTGGGTAAGCTTAATTCATCAGGAGATATTAGAACAATTCTTATATCTTCGTATCTTGATAAAGCAGATATGAGTGAATGAACAGTTCTTCCAAATTTAAGGTCACCACAGAATCCAATTGTAAAGCCACCAATTTTTCCGCGCTCACGCTTGATTGTAAGTAAATCAGCAAGAGTTTGTGTTGGATGATTATGACCGCCGTCACCAGCATTTATAACAGGAATGGTGGCATTCATTGATGCAACAAGTGGAGCGCCTTCTTTAGGATGACGCATTGCAATAATATCAGCATAACAACTGATAGTTTTAGCTGTATCAGAAACACTTTCACCTTTAGCAGCAGAAGAACTATTTGCCTCTGAAAAACCAATTACATTTCCACCAAGCTCATACATGGCTGCTTCAAAGCTTAGTCTGGTTCTTGTAGAAGGCTCAAAGAATAAAGAAGCGAGTTTTTTTCCTTTGCATTTTTCACTGTATTTTACCGGATTGGCAATTATATCTTCAGCTACCTCAATCAACTGATTTATCTCCTCAGTGCTCAGATCAAGAATATCTATAAGGCTTCTCATTTTATTTACCTATCCAGCTTTCATCAGAAGGATTATTTCTAAATTTAATTAGTCTATCAACATCTTCTGATTTTATATATCCTGTTTCCGCAGCAGTTTCAGCTACTGTATCAAAGTTTGTAAGACTAATATTTTTTACATTGGCTTCTGCTAAGCGATCAAGACCTTTTTTCATACCGTATGTGAAAATGCTTGCTATACCTAAAACTTCAGCACCGGCTTCGCGGAGAGCATTAACTACATCTATTACACTGCCACCGGTTGATATTAGGTCCTCAATTACAACCACTTTCTGACCTTTTTCAAGCTTACCTTCAATTCTGTTTTGTCTGCCGTGATCTTTATTGCCGGAGCGAACATAACCCATAGGTAAATCAAGTATCTGAGCAGTTATAGCAGCGGGTGCAATACC
>JAZUOQ010000188.1:0-8582 GCA_045604775.1 Eubacteriales bacterium | reverse complement strand
GATACCAACACGAACTCGCTTTGACGTATCAACCGTTTCTGTCGCAGTACGGTCGGTAAAACTGTTAAGTTCTTGATCTAAAGCTTTGTTACCCATGCTCATAGTAATAGTCCTCCAATTTTTTTAATAATTAAGTGTTTTTAAATATGCACGGCTCATTGCAATTGACTCTAATGGAGTTTTGCCGATAGTCGCCTTATCCTGCTCAACTACTACCCATTCAGCGCCTGCTTTTTCAGCAGCATCAAGAATAGATACCCAGTCCTGACAGCCGTAGCCGACAGGTCTGAACTCAAACTTTTTAGTTGCTCCCGCTGCCTTTTTCTCAATACCTATAAGCTCGTACATATTATCGGATTTCTGACCGACAAAGTCCTTAAGATGAACAACCGGTGCCCTGCCTGTGTACTTCAAAACATAATCTGCAGGATTTTCACCGCCCACATTTACCCAGCAGGTATCAAGTTCTGTCATAAGATACTCAGGATCAATAACCCTGTACATATAGTCAAGAGCGTACTCCCCATCTATCTTAACAAACTCAAAATCATGATTGTGATAAAGCAGTTGAATTCCCATTTCCTTTGCTGCCTTACCGATCATTTCAATGTCTGCAACTGTCTTTTCAAAATCACCGATACCAGGTCTGTCTTCTTCTGCAAGATAAGGTACAGCGATATATTTACAGCCGATAGTTGCGTATGTAGCAATAGTACCGTTTGGATCCTTTCTCATATCTGCAAAGGGAACGTGTGCAGAAACAGCAACAAGACCAATTTCGTCCAGCATCTTACGAACCTCTTCACCGGTGTAGTCGTAAAGACCTGCAAACTCAACGCCGTCATAACCCATTTCTTTGATTTTTTCAAGTGTGCCGCGAAGGTCAGCCTTCGCATCATCTCTTACAGAGTACACCTGAACTGCTACAGGTAATGCCATAGTAATATACCTCCATTACTTATTAGTTTAATTTTATAATATTAATTATCATTTTTCAAGAGATTTAAAATATTTCATACATTTTTTGATTTTTAAATGCCTGGTGGATTAATCGTAAGATTATTTTCTTCAAGTATTTTTGTTATTAGTTCAGAAGTTTTTCCATAAAAAACCGCAAATTCAACAGTACGTAGCCAAACTTAACCATCCGCTTAAAACCCTTACACCGTAAAGATGAATACCACATCTTTGAAAATATATCTTGAAATAATATTTTTTTGTTTTATAATATCATTAGAATCGTGATTATGCTATAATTATTTTGTTTTAAAATAACAATAATTTGTCTTAGGTTGAATATGAAAGAATATTTTATAGAAAAGGAAAACAAGCGGCTTGATAACAGTCCGATATATGCACAGCTTCAGTCGACAGACAAAAAGAAGCAGATAATACGTCCGCATATACACTCTGCCATTGAGATACTGATAGTAAAAAGCGGTGCTTACTATGTATATGTCGGAGAACGAAAATATAAAGCGCAGCCGGGGGATATGGTACTTCTCCGTTCAAACACTATACATCACACTTACAGTATTTCAGAAAGTGGTTCGTCATACTATGTTATAATGGTACGCCCATCACTTATAGCGGAATTGTCAGACGGTAACAATGACAGCAAATTGTTGTTATTTTTTGCATTAGACAGAGAACAGCTAAAATGCTTTTGGACAAAGGCTGAAATGGAAAACACGCCGCTGGGACACGCCGTAAAACATTTTACAGAAGAGTTTGATGAAAAAATCTTTGCGCGTACTATTGCACTCACTATTGCAATATCGGGTATCATGCTTGAGATACTTCGTGAGGGTAACAAAACCAACGATGGCACTCCTACTGTCACAGACGAAAATACCACACGGCGTATTTATGACACGCTTTTATTTATAAACAAAAACTACAAACAACCGATAACCGCTTACGAGTGTGCCGTATATGCGGGTATGAGCTACAGCTACTTTTCGCGTACATTTCGGGCAGTTATAGGCAAGACTTTTAAAGAGTACCTGAATTTCACCCGAATAAACCACGCGCAAAAGGCACTTATGTCAACAGATATGACAGTGACCGAGATTGCCGCCAACTGCGGATATGATAACGTTTCATATTTTATATCGGTATATAAAAGAATAAAAGGTACAACACCTTATACAAATAAAAAGAAATGAGTTTAGACTTTTCATAATTTGAAAATTTCAAAGTTATTTTCTGTTAATATATTTAAAAACAGGTATCAGCCGGTTTTATTTCGGTTAATACCTGTTTTTATGTTTTTGGAAATTTACATATAATTTAATAAATAAGAGGAAGAACTTTAGGCTTTGTATCAGCAAATGATACTGCATCTAAAAAATCATTGCTTAGGTCTTTGTCGACCGAGGTATGAAGATATGCAATGGTGTCACCCTTTTGTATATACTCACCTGTTTTTTTAACAAGAACAATGCCCGCTGCAGTGTCAATATTTGTATCTTTTATTATACGCCCTGCACCGAGGTGACAAGCAATTATACCTATTTTCTCCGCATTCATATGTGAGATATATCCGTCAATCCGACTTTTTACCTCATAAACAATGGGTGCAGATGCGAGCAGTCCGGTATTGTGGATATACCGCCTGTCGCTGCCCTGTGCCTCAATCCACTCACACATTTTTTCAAGAGCAATACCGGATACAACAGCATCTTCTGCTTTTTTCATAGCATCACAAACATTAATACCGTGTGCAAGCGAAATTATGTTTGCAGCAAGTGTTAGTGACACAGTTTTAAGATCAGAGGGTCCGCCGCCTTTAAGTACTTCTATTGCTTCTTTAAGTTCAAGCGCATTGCCGATATTAAAACCCAAAGGCACATCCATATTTGTTACTATCGCCCGGACATTTCTGCCAAATTCTCGTCCGATATTTACCATCATCTCACCAAGCAACTTAGCCTCGTCAGGCGTTTTCATAAATGCACCGCTGCCACACTTGACATCAAGCACAATGTTTTTCGCACCTGCCGCAAGCTTTTTACTCATAATACTGGATGCAATAAGAGGCAAACTGTCCACTGTCGCCGTCACATCACGCAGCGCATATAATTTTTTATCAGCAGGAGTAAGGTTGCCGCTCTGACCGATAAGAGCCACACCAATTCGCTCTACCTGCTTTGAAAATTCATCAGGAGTCAGTTCTGTATTATAACCGGGAAACGCCTCCAGCTTATCAACAGTACCGCCGGTATGACCAAGTCCACGCCCGCTCATTTTGGCAGATACACAGCCGCAAGCGGTGACGATCGGTAAAATGATAAGCGATGTTTTATCACCAACACCACCGGTTGAATGCTTATCAACTGTCTTATCGCCAAAGCGTGACAGGTCTATAACATCTCCCGAACGCATCATAGCATCGGTTAGTGTTGTGGTTTCCCGATGTGTCATACCCTGAAAGCAAATAGCCATCGCAAGTGCAGATATCTGATAATCAGGAATCGTACCGTCGGTATAGCCGTTTATTAAAAAGCGTATCTCGGCATCTGAAAGTTCATCCCCATCTCGCTTTTTCTTAATAATATCATACATTCGCATAGTTTCACCTAAAATTTAAAGCCGTGAGGCAACAAATCTTTTAATGTATACTTTGTAAAGCCGTTATCCTTTACAAGAATTATTTCAAAATCAGGCGAACAAAATTCACTTATCACCTGTAAACAAACACCACAAGGATGTGTCGCATCATTCAACACACCGTTTTTACCACCGGCAACCGCAATACGCACAAAATCATTTTTGCCCTCGCTTAACGCTTTAAAAAAAGCAACACGTTCGGCACATACAGTAGGTGTAAAAGAAGAATTTTCAATATTGCAGCCTGTATAAATGCTGCCATCTGCACATAAAAGCGCGGCGCCAACAGTAAAATCGGAGTATGGTGCATACGCTTTTTTCATCATTTGTTTTGCAGTATCAATCAGTGTATTCATTCTATATTCTCCAGAATAAATTTTGAAATATTATCAAAGCCGTTAAGAGTGCCAAGATTTTTGGGTGTTACTTTCTCACCATAGATTAAAAGCGGTACATACTCTCGTGTATGATCTGTACTGTCATCACACGGATCACAGCCATGGTCAGCAGTTATTATCATAACATCGTCCGGCTTGAGCTTTGATATAAATTTTGGAAGCCATTTATCAAATTCTGAAATGGCATTTGCATAACCATCCATATCATTTCTATGGCCGTAAAGCATATCGAAATCAACAAGATTCACAAAACACAGACCGTTAAAATCACGCTCTGTAATATCAAGTGTTTTTTGCATTCCCTCTGAATTAGAATGGGTAATGTTACTTTCATCAATACCCTTGCCTGCAAATATATCGTAAATCTTACCTACCGATATTACTTTTTTACCCTTTTTCTGCAAACGATCAAGCATTGTTTCAGAAGTGGGTGGTAAAGAAAAATCGCGGCGATCGGCAGTTCTTGTAAAGTTACCCACCTTGCCGGTGAAAGGACGTGCTATAACTCTGCCAACTGCAAACTCACCAGTCAGCATTTCACGTGCGCGCTTACAAATATCATATAGTTCGTCTAAGGGTACAATATCGGTATGAGAGGCTATTTGAAATACACTGTCTGCAGAAGTATACACAATAAGTGATCCTGTTTCAAGATGTTCTTTACCGTAATCATTTATCACCTGTGTACCAGAGTAAGTTTTGTTGCAAAGGACTCCCCTTCCGGTTAAACGCTTAAACTCATTGATTACACATTCCGGAAAACCGTCAGGGAATGTAGGCATTGGATTATCCGAAATTATACCGGCTATTTCCCAATGGCCTGTTGTGGTATCTTTACCGTTTGAACGTTCACAAAGTCTGCCGTAAGCGGCAGTTGGTGAAATGGTTTCAGACAGTGTTACGCCCTCAATGTTGCAAAGACCGAGTTTTGTAAGATTAGGGATATTGAATTTTTCGGATTTTGAAATCGAGATAAGTGTGTTTGCACCCTCATCACCAAAAAGGCGTGCATCAGGAGCTGAGCCTATACCGAAACTGTCTAAAACTATAAGGAATACACGTTTCATATATCGTTCATCTCCACAGCGGTATCAAGTGCTATCTCCATCATACGTGTGAAAGTTGTTTCTCTTTCTGTTGCAGTGGTCGCTTCACCCGTTAAAATGTGATCAGACACTGTACAGATAGCAAGGGCGCGTTTTTTTGCATACGCCGCATTCATATACAATGCCGCAGCCTCCATTTCAACTGCCAGCACACCAAGTGCCATAAAGCCATCATTTGCAGCAGAGTCAGCGTTATAAAAAATATCAGAAGAAAGAAGATTTCCAACATGATATTTTGCATCGTATTTTTCACAGTTAGAGACAGCCTTTGACATCAAAGTGTAATCACAAATAGGTGCAAAAGTACCGTTTATGCCATACTGTGACACATAATTGGAATTTGTACAGGCAGCCATACCGATCACGATATCGCGTACCGCAAGTTGTTTACTAATTGCACCGCAGGAACCGATCCTTATGATATTGTCGACATCAAAAAAGTTGAACAGTTCATAACTGTAAATACCCATAGATGACATGCCCATACCGGATGCCATTACACTTACTGGAACACCTTTATAGGTGCCGGTATAACCCTGTACACCACGAACATTATTTACAAGACGTGCATCTGTAAGAAAGTTTTTAGCAATAAATTGTGAACGCAAAGGATCACCGGGCATAAGAACAGTTTTAGCAAAATCTTCGGGAGTGGCTGAAATATGAGGGGTAGGATATGACATACTTATAACTCCTTAACTAAATTAATTATACGGCTGGTACCAAGACGGTCAGCACCAAGACTTAAAAAATTCTCGGCATCGGCAAGCGTTGATATACCGCCTGCCGCTTTAATTTTAAGGTGCGGTTTTACATATTTTTTAAACAGCTTTATATCGTTTGGTGTTGCGCCACCGGTTGAAAATCCTGTTGAAGTTTTTATAAAATCCGCACCGGAGTCAGACACGATCTCACACATTTTTATTTTCTCATCATCGGTAAGATTGCAAGTTTCAATTATCACTTTTAATATTTTATCGCCGCAAAGGCGTTTCAAGTCGGAAATTTCTTTTAAAATATTGTCGTGGTTTCCGCTTTTTAAATCACCGAGGTTTATAACGGTATCTATTTCATCAGCGCCGTCATTAAGTGCACACTCGGTTTCAAAAAGTTTGACATAAGATGTGTTATAACCATTCGGAAATCCGATCACAGTACAAACAGGCAGTGCTCCCGAAAGGTATTCTGCAGCTTGCTTTACAAAAAAAGGCGGGATACAAACCGAGGCTGTTCTAAACTCGACACCCTCATCGCATATACGTTTTATTTCGGTCCACGTTGCCGTGGTGGAAAGAAGAGTATGGTCAACAGCGGAAATTATTTTTTGAATGTCCATAATAACCTCATTTAACAATAAATTTTATATATGACCTGTCATCAAATGATGAATTGCCTTTTTGTATACCTTTTGTGCCACGGAATTCTTTATAGCAAAGAGGATCCTGTTCGACCGCACGTTTTAGTTCTTTTTCACTTTTCTCAAGAGTATCGCATAAAACAGGATAACCATCGCTTGCAAGTACAACTGTATCACCTGAAAGCACAGGCCGTGAAATTACAGTTGAAGTATCAAACCCGTGACCGTTTAAAACAGCGTATCCAAAGTCACTGTCATACTTATTTTCAAAAGAAAGCTGACAGTTAATAAACGGTGTAATTGCTTGTCTTCCTATATCTTCGGTATATAATAAATCCTCCTCACCACCGTCTGCTAAAAATTTTTGGATAGTGAATGAACGAAGTTCAGAAAGAAGAACATCTATTTTTTTGCTGTTATCAAATACGGTACCGTTTATCATAAGCGAACAATCACCCACAAGCCAGATCTCACGGTAAAAGTCACTATACACAATTATACAGGCACGAAGCCACTCTGTGATATCATCATTTTGTACCTCTGCTTTATATGCTTTTGACAGTTCATTATCAAGACGTAAAAAAAACTCGTCACGTGAAATGTCATAAGGCAATGACTGCATAGTTTTTATTATAACTTCTTTAGCATAACCGCCGCTTGTAAGCTTACCCTGCCATTTTTGCTTACCTTTGGAAGTAACGCCATCTACAACACATACAAAATGTTCGTTAATAAAAACACCATCCTCACATAGAGTCTGATCTGAACGTTTACCTATAAGATTCTTTTCAACAATATTTATCATTTTATCTCACCTACTGCTTTTTTTGTATAATATCCATCACGCAGTCTTTTACCAATAACCGCAGTGCAATCACACATTTTTTTATACTCTGACTCAGAAAGTGAGTCTAGAGTTTTAGGTATGTCATAAAGAGATTCTACTGTTATTCCGCAACAGTTTTGCTTTACAAAATCTGCCAAAGCTGCTTTATCCCATATTATTACCGGTATACCGCTTGCAAGGTAAAGTGATGTTTTGTGAGGATTATTATAACGCAAGTACTCACCAAGAACGCCGTCACATGTTTTGGCTGATGTTCCGTCCCATACAAGACCAAAGCCACCTTTAAGAACACTGGGAAGTTGTTCCGGCGGAAACGAGCCGTTATAACATATATTATCACCTGTTTTACCGGTAAAATTAGGACCATATAGTTGATAGTTACAGGTGTCGGGAAGATCATACACATATTTTGATTTTGTCTCGCTGAGATTACCTGCAATTATTACAGAACGGAAATTTTGCATATCGTAACGCTGTATAGTAATGTCCGGTGCAAGATAATCAAAAATACCAAGATTTATAAGTCGTTCCGACGGGATATCAAGGACTTTTGTAACATAATCTATCATTTTGGTATTATGAACTATTATTTTATCAAATAACTTCAAAACAGATAGTTCTTCCCTTTTAAGACGCCAACGCTTTACCGGAGATACATCGGTGACAAGTGAAAGACGTAATATTTCAAGGTCGTGAACAAGTGCAATTATACGAACACCGCGGTGCTTTAGTTTTTTTACCGCTGCATCAAGAAGTACCGTGTGATTAATTACAGGAAACTGCATAACAACGGTATCACCTTTTTTAGCTTTCGACAGCGCACGGTCCCAAACTGAGCAGAGTTTGAAATGTACAAAAAGTTTGTTGAAAGTATTAAGATTATGACGATCAGCATCAATAACAACTTTTAATGGACTGTAACCCATATCCTTAAGTATTTTATCAACATCGTCACGTGCTTTTATACCTGCAGTCTGAGCCTCGGCAATTGTATTTAATTCAGAAGTGAACCAATTCATAAATTCTCCTATTCCCCACGCTTAAATAAACGTTTTATGCTTATAATAAATTCGGTAAGGCGAGGAGGACGGCAAAGAGGATTACATGAGCCCGTGGACGTTTACAAGCGACGACGGACGCTTTGAGATGGACTTTGTGCCGGTCATCAACCGCGCGTCCTGCACGGATGTGAAGCTGATCAAGAGCGATCAGAATCAGGTGTTCGGCCGCTTCAGCAAGTCGGATCGTAGCCATGTCGTTCT
>JAZUOQ010000187.1:0-6874 GCA_045604775.1 Eubacteriales bacterium | reverse complement strand
GCCAGCAACTTGAATGGAAACCGGAATATGTTGAGCGTATGCAACGTGCAGTTGAACGTGATAAAAACCATGCATCCATCATTATGTGGTCAACCGGTAATGAAAGTGGGCACGGTGTAAACCATGAGGCAATGATTGAATGGACCAGAAACCGCGACAAAACAAGACTTATTCATTGTGAGGACGCATCGCGTAAAAGTGATAACACATCACATCCCGAATGGTATAATGAAAGATGGCATGCAGATGTGCATTCGCGTATGTATCCCTCGCTTGATTATTGCAGAGAGTATTGCGGTAATGCTGAGAAAAAACAACCATTCTTTATGTGTGAATATTCACATGCAATGGGTAACGGTCCCGGTGATGTATATGATTATTGGGAACTTATTGATAAAGAGCCGAAGTTTATCGGCGGTTGTATATGGGAATGGGCAGATCATACAGTAATTGAAGATGGTGTTGCTAAATATGGCGGCGACTGGGATACTGAACTTGTTCATTTCAATAACTTCTGCTGTGACGGTATGGTTGGTCATAACCGTACATTAAAAGGCGGTTCACTTGAAATCAAAACAGCGTACCAGCCAATTAGGGTTTATCTTGAAGACGATAAAATTAAAGTTTGGAACAGATTTTCTTTTAAAAACATAAAGGATTATACATTAAAATATCAGCTTGAGTGCGACGGCGTGATTGTTGATTCTGTTGAAACAAAGTTAGACCTTGAACCTAAAGCATACGCATATCTTGATATGTTTGAAAATGTACCTACAGTATGTAAATACGGATGTTATGTGACATTTAGAATGTATGATGAAACCGGTTATGAGGTGGCTATTGCTCAACTTGATCTCGGTGTAGCAACTGAATCAGTAGGTGAGTGTGGTATTCTTGCTGAACTTAAAGAAGATGATAAATATATCATTGCAAACGGTGCAAACTTTACGTATACATTTGAGAAACTTTACGGTACATTTACATCAATTAAGGTTAACGATGAGGAAAAACTCGCATCTGCTATGCGTCTTACAACATTCAGAGCACCTGTTGATAATGAGCGCAGGGTTAAAGATAGATGGCAGAATAACCCCAAAAACTATGCAGAAAATATGGACTGTCTTTTCAATAAAGTATACTCTTGTGAAATCAAAAAGGGCAGTATAGTAACAAAAGGTTCCCTTGCAGGTGTTGCAAGAAAACCGTATCTGCATTATGAAACTGTAATAACCATTGGTAAAGACGGAAGAATAGACTTTGATGTGAAAGGTCAAACACGTGAAGGATGCGTATGGATTCAAAGATTTGGCTATGAATTTGCATTGAATGAAGAGAATGCAGAGTTTACTTACTTTGGAAAAGGTCCGGGTGAAAACTACGCAGATATGAACAACTATACGACATATGGTATGTGGAAATCATCTGCTAAAAATGAGTACTGTGAGTATATTATGCCTCAGGAACACGGCAATCATATCGGTGTTAAATATATAGAGTTCGATAATGGTATGAAATTCGTTGCCGATAATTCATTCGAATGCAATGTATCAATGTATTCAACTGAAGATCTTACTAAAGCTACTCATACTAATGAGCTTGTAGCTGACGGTAAAACCCATGTTCGTATAGATTATAAAAATAGTGGTTTGGGTTCAAATTCATGTGGACCTGAACTTAATGAGAAATACAGATTCTACGGTAAAGATATTAGCTTTAAATTCAGTATCAAGCTTTAATTTAAAAATTGCGGACTTTTAAAAGTTCGCAATTTTTATAGAATGTTATAAGAGCATTTTTAGCGCTAGAACGGCACTTCAATTTGAAGTGCCGTTCTAATATTATAATAAGCCTTTTTTATACATAATTCTTGTGACAGCCAAAGTGAACAATACACTGACAGGTACCATTATACCAACTGTGCTTTCATTAAGAGCCGGAATACAAATAAATAATATCAACATAAGAACAATAGGTGCTATTGAAATTTTTAAATTTTTTGATATAAAAGCAACACCCAATCCGCCAAACAGCGCAGGTAGTATTTGTGCAAATGCAGGTTGTAATATCGGTGCATTAAGTAAAGGAGTCAGTGGCACGATAAGTAATACGCCTATAATTATTATTATCGTTGTAACAATGCTCGAAACCGCTATAGCGATAGTAGAGATAATTTCTCCCTCCTCAGAATTCGCTTTAACACCTGCTTGCTCAAGAGCACCTATGGCACATGGGAGTTTTAAGTTGGAAATATTTCCTGTGACAAAAGATAAATAGGAACCGCCGGCACCAAGCATAGGTATATATGTAATTACCTCAACAACACCAACAGCCCAGTACATAGGAGCTGTTGCGATAAGCCCCATAACAAGTGCTGACCAGTCGGGTCTAGCATTATAAATTACACAAACTGCAATTGGAAATGCTAAAAGTATAAGCATAACGGATATATTCCATATGCGCCCGTCCCTGTGGACACTGTCAATATATGAAATGTTCTTTTTCATTATTATACCTCCTAACCTAATAATGTTGTGATTGGAATAGCAGAAGCCATACCCATAACAAGACTTATCGGGAGTGCATAATCTCCCATCCATTTCCATTTGAGTTTTTTCATTAAATATCCGCATACTACCATTACTATTGCAGATACAAACATAACAGCAATTGGCACCAGACCCACGGTAGAACCACTGAATATTGTTGAAAAGTCGCAGAAGACATATCCTAAAAATGCTGATATCATACCGATAAACATAGCGTTTGTGAATAAATCACTCCATTTTTTATCGCGGTTCTCCATTGAAATCATTCCGTTTTGCATTTTTTTACTTATAAGCGGAACCAACCATATACCGACAAGTATACTTATTGTCATAACAAGGGTAATAGTGACATATTGCGTTGCATTAAGTGATGTTACTTGGCCAAATACAAGACCTAAAGCACTTTCTGCATTTGTTGCGGCGATGGTTTCATAGGACATGGATCCAACAACACTTAGTCTTAACCAGGGTAACGGCAGCCCTAAGTCCTTGGACAGAGCAATAACGCTTATTACAATTGCAACGGCAGGAGCAATTGTAAATAACACTGAAGAAATCATCATTTTTTTGATTTTCTTTTGATCCATACCGATTTCACGGCTTCGTTTCAGCGCTTTTATCAGAAAATATACTGACTGAATTAGAACGACAGCAATTATGACGCCGACCATAATAAATATAATCGGACTATTCACATGAAAATTCATATAAAAACCTCCAAATTTATTATTATAACAATAATACAAATTACATAAAAAATCAAGATGATAATAAATATACTTCAGTTGCATATAAATTAACATTGTGATATAATTCAACTTAAAGAGGAGTAAAATATATGAGAATAACAGAAAAACTAAAACCAAAAAAGGTGTTTGAATATTTTGAAGATATTTGTAAAATACCTCACGGCTCAGGTAACACATTTGCAATTAGCCAGTATTGCGTAGATTTTGCGAAAAATCACAATCTTGAAGTAAAACGTGATAGTCTTAATAATGTTATTATAAAAAAAACTGCATCTGTAGGCTATGAAACACATCCGGCGGTCATAATTCAAGGTCATCTTGATATGGTTTGTGAAAAAGAAGCAAACTGCAATATTGATTTTAATACAGATGGACTTGTTTTAGAAATATCCGACGGATATCTGCAGGCAAAGGGTACAACGCTTGGCGGTGATGATGGAATAGCGGTTGCAATGGCACTTGCAGTACTTGATGATGATACGCTTTTACATCCGGATATATATGCTGTTTTTACTGTAGATGAAGAAACCGGTATGTTTGGTGCAGAGTATATAGATTTAAAAGATGTTAACAGTAAAATACTTCTTAATATTGATTCTGAAAAAGAAAGTATTTTAACTGTAAGCTGTGCCGGTGGTGTACGTTGTGATGCCAATATATTGCTTGATCAAACAGATACGTTTGGAAACTGCTTTGAAATAACGGTTTTGGGACTTATCGGCGGTCATTCAGGTGTAGAAATACATTGTAACAGACTCAATGCAAATAAGGTTATGGCAGGACTTCTTGGTTACTTGTATGATAATTTTAAAATTGCCATTTGTTCAGTTAGTGGCGGTAATAAAGATAATGCAATACCTAGAGAGTGTACAGCTGTTATATGTACTAATTCTGATCAGTATCAGATTAATAAACTTTGTGAAGATTACTTAAACACTATTTGCACTGATAATGATCCTGATATAAAAATTACAGTAACGAATTCTTCGGCTCAATATGCAACCGATACAAACTCTACGGAAAAAGTCATTGGTTATCTTAAGCAAGTTCCAAACGGAGTAATAAAAATGAGTGACGATATAGATGGACTTGTTGAGACATCTCTTAACTTGGGTATTCTTTTGGTTGAAAGTAGCAAACTGTCAGCCGGATTCTCACTCAGAAGTTCTGTTAATTCCCAAAAAGAACAACTTATAAAAGATCTTTCTGATATAACTCTACGTTATAATGGTACAATTGTGTCACGTAATTCCTATCCTGCTTGGGAATATAAAAAGAATTCTCGTTTACGCGATGTAATGGTAGATGTTCATACACGCCTTTATGGAACAACGCCTGTAGTAGAGGCAATACACGCCGGACTTGAGTGTGGTTTGCTTTGCGATAAAATTGAAGGACTTGATGCAGTTTCGTTTGGGCCTAATATTCTGGATATCCATACCCCTCGTGAACGTTTGGATATTAAATCTACTGAGCGTACCTATAACTATCTGATTGAAGTTTTAAAGGAGTTGTAATAAATGTACGGTCGTGTTAAAAAAGTACAGGGCATATTAAATGGTTCTCAGGCGGCATTAATAACGAGTGCACCGTCAAGATATTATCTTACTGGTTTTAAATCGTCAGCAGGCATCATTTTAATAACAGTTGATAAAGCGGTTCTTTTAATTGACTTCAGATATTATGAAAAGGCAAAGCGTTGTGTAAAAAATATGGAGGTCGTACTATCTGTTAATCCGTTTGATCAAGTATCAACTTATATTGTAAAAAGTAATATCACCGAGGTTTTGGTAGAAACAGATAAGATTTCGTTATCTGAATTTAAACAATATAATAAATTGCTTTGTGCTGATATATCCGATAACAGTAAACTTACAGATACACTTAAAACATTGCGTGAATGTAAAGATAATTATGAGATCGAGTGCATAAAGATGGCACAATCATTTACTGATAATACCTTTTCTTATATTTTGCAGCGTATAGATTGCGGTATCAGTGAGCGGGATATTATGCTTGAAATGGAATTTTATATGCGAAAACTTGGTAGTGAAGGTATAGCATTTGATTTCATTGTGGTATCCGGTAAAAATTCATCACTTCCTCACGGTGTCCCTACAGATAAAAAGATAGAAAAGGGCGATTTTATTACAATGGATTTCGGTGCGGTGTATAACGGTTATTGTTCAGATATGACAAGAACTGTTGCTGTTAGTTGTGTAAGTGATGAGCAAAGATTGGTTTATAACACTGTACTTGAAGCACAAAATATGGCTTTTTCTGTTATAAAACCAAATGTTATATGTAAAAAAATAGATAAGACTGCACGCGACTATATTTATGCCAGCGGCTATGAAGGCTGCTTTGGTCACGGTCTGGGTCACAGTGTTGGTATAGAAATACACGAAAATCCATCTTTTAACACTCGATGTGAAACAATTCTAAAAAGCGGTATGGTACTTACTGTTGAACCGGGAATATATATCGAAAATAAATTCGGTGTACGAATTGAAGATATGGTGCTTATAACCGACAACGGTTTTGAGAATTTGACGAAAAGTTCCAAGGAACTTATTATTATATAACTAAGCCCTTCGGTTTTAACCGAAGGGCTTAGTTATATAAATAAAAATTGAATAAGGATCATATATACGATAGTTCCAAGTAAAATACTTAGTAGAGTGTTTCGTTTTAAAAGATACGATATTATAACGATTGCTGATGCAATTATTTCGGGAGCGCCGTAAGGGGACGTTATAAAGCTTATGCTTTTTAGACAGTAAACAACAAGCATACCCATAACAGCACAGGGAAGTACTCGGCTTAAATATGTAATTATCTTGGGCGGCTGTTTATTTTCGGGAAAAATAAGAAACGGAAGAGCCCTAGTTAGTAATGTGACAAGCGCAATTACAGTAACCATAATTATGTTATGGAGTGTATTATTCAATTTCTTTGCTCCTTTCGTTTATGGTTCCGTAAATACAAAGCGTTGTCGCAATAAGTATCATTGACGGTATTAGAAAACTGTTTTCACCAAATACTAAGAGACATAAAAGGGAGGAGACAACACCTATTATTCCAGGTATTTTATCTGCTGAGGTTAGCACCTGTTCTGTGAATATTACAATAAACAGCGCAGTCATGGCAAAATCAATACCATTTGTATTAAATGGTATTGCAGAACCTATAATTGCACCGATAACACTACCTAATACCCAGTAACATTGATCAAACAATGATACTGCAAGGTAGTAAGTTTTTTTATCTGTGTTTTTCGGATTTCCATTGCATACAAGCGCGTATGTTTCGTCAGTAAGAGAAAATATAAGATATGGTTTTGATTTGCCTACTCCCTTATATTTTGTAAGCATAGAAATGCTATAAAAAATGTGTCGTGCGTTAACCATAATTGTCATAATAGCTGCAGAGACAATTGAAGCACCGCCGGTTAACAGATTTACTGCTACGAATTGCATTGAGCCGGCGTATATCGTAAGACTCATAACAAGTGCCCATATAAAACTATAGCCTTTATCTATTATTAGAATTCCAAATGCTATACCAAGTACAATATAT
>JAZUOQ010000186.1:0-8599 GCA_045604775.1 Eubacteriales bacterium | reverse complement strand
AACTCCTTGGCTCACAGAACGACATGGCTACGATCCGACTTGAGGATGGCTGTGATTATACAGATGCAGCTTTCGCGGTTTCTAAAAGCGTGGCATCGGGTGATGCTGAACTTGGTATACTGATCTGTGGAACGGGTATCGGTATGAGTATTGCTGCCAATAAAGTCAAAGGTATTCGTGCTGCAGTATGCTCAGATACTTTTTCAGCCAAAATGACGCGTGTTCATAATAATGCAAATGTTCTCTGTATGGGTGCACGTGTAATTGGTGAAGAACTTGCGGTATGTATTCTTAATGAGTTCCTTGCAGGTCAATTTGAAAGTGGAGGAAGACATGAACGCCGTGTCAATAAAATTATTGCAGCAGAAGACGGTGTCTTTTAATCAATTTCAAAATATATATTAATATATAAATTGACTTTGACGTATAAGTATGTTAGAATGTACTTTGCGACAAAGTCGATTTTTATTTATAAAGGAATTTTCTGTTAATGAATAAACATAACTTTAATCTTGGGTTTAGCAAACCCGAATATGCAGTGTTTGCATTGCTTTTGGTGTTTACAGGTGTGACATTCTTTTTTAATATCATGCTTGCTGTTGCGGAACTTATTTTAACACTTATTTATTTTATATTCCGTATCACATCTGTAAAACGTTACAGTGATCAGCTTTACGGATATCTGCAAAGTATTACGCTGTATCTTGACGATGCGTCAAAAGAAAGTCTTACTCGTTTTCCAATGCCTGTGACACTTCTTGATTCCAAAGGGAATATTATTTGGTATAACGATCTTTTTCATGACCTTTTGGTAAAAAATAAGGTTGCTGAAGTTTTTGGTAAAAATTTTGATGTAATCGCACCCCAGGTCACCGTCGGCGACGATACCGTATCTAAAAAATATGACATAACTTTTCTTGGTAGACACTATAATCTTTTCATAATGCGTCAGGGTACAAGTGATAAGGACGCATTTCATTCTGTATATTGGATAGATGTCACAGAAAGTAAGAACGAACTTTTAAATTTCCGCGCTCATAAACTTTGTATGGCATACATTCTTGTTGATAGTTTTGATGAACTTCCGGGATCTGTTACGGAACTTCAAAAATCCACTTTTATAACAAGGGCAGATGTAAAAGTACGTGCTTTTATCAAATCTTTAAACGGTGTTATGCAAAAACTTGAACAGGATAAATACCTTGTTATTTTTGAGCAAAAATATCTGACCAACATTGAAAAGAACAAGTTTAAGATACTTTCCGATGTACGTGAAATAGCGGTAGAGGGTTATCATGCCACTTTATCTATCGGTATAGGTTGTGCAGACGGCTCACCAATGCGTACTGATGCAAATGCGCGAAAAGCACTTGATGCTGCACTTTCAAGGGGCGGAAATCAGGCGGTTGTTCTTCGTGACGATAAGTATACATTTTACGGTGGTAACAGCGACGGTACTCAAAAACGTAAACGCGTGAAGGTGCGTATCGTTGCAGAAGCGTTTAAAGCACAGGTTCAGAATGCGGATAACGTTATAATTATGGGACATAAATTTGCAGACCTTGATTGTGTAGGTGCGGCGATCGGTGTTGCCAAATGTGTTCAGACCTTTGGAAAAACACCGTATATTATTTATAATCATTCGGAAAATCTGTCAAAATCAATGTACGCATCATTTATGAACCTTCCGGCTTATGAAAGTGTGTTTGTAGACGTTGCAGGTGCTGCTAGGTTTATTACTGACAATTCATTGCTGGTAATTGTTGATACGCATAATCTTGAATATATCGAGAGTGAAAAAATCTTTTCTATGTTTAAGAAAGTGGTTGTAATAGATCATCATAGAAAAACGGTTATGAACGCTATTGAAGATACAGTTATCAGTTTCCATGAACCTAATGCATCTTCCTGTTGCGAAATGGTGAGTGAACTTTGTGAAAGTGTACCGCACTTAAAACTTACTCGTCATGAAGCAAACGCTATTATGTCAGGTATTTTTCTTGATACCAAAACATTTACTGAGCGTACAGGTGTTCGAACCTTTGAGGCGGCGGCATATCTTAAAAAACAGGGTGCTGACACTTCAGACGTAAAGGTATATTTCAAAAATGATATTGCAAGTTATAAAAAGCAAATTGACATTATAAGCGGTGCACAGGTTATTAACGAAAAATATGCAGTATCTGTCTGGCGCGGCGAACAGTTTGACGGCATTAAGTTAATCGCTTCCAAGGCGGCGGATGAAATGCTTAATTTGAATAATATTGAAAAGACCTTTGTAATTTACCCCGAAGGTAATGATGCGCATATTTCAGCACGATGTGAATCGTATGGAAATGTACAACTTGATATGGAGCGGCTGGGCGGCGGCGGTCACAGGACTGCAGCAGGCGCACAGCTTAAGGATACTGATGTTCAAACAGCTTTTGATAAGCTAATTGAAATTTTAAACAATCCTGAAAGTGAGGAGAAATAAATGAAAGTAGTATTATTGGCAGATGTAAAGGGCAAGGGCAAAAAAGGTGATGTTATAAATGTGTCAGACGGCTACGGCAGAAATTTTCTTATTGCACGCGGTCTTGCTTCTGAACCCACAGCACAGTTGACAAATGATTTCAGCGGCAAGGCAAGCTCTGAAAAGTTCAGAATCGATACCGAAACCGCAGCGGCAAAAGAAAATGCTGCAAAGCTCGAAGGCAAAACTTTTGATATGTCCGTTAAGGGTGGTGACAGCGGTAAATTATTCGGCAGCATTACCGCAAAAGAAATAGCTGAATTTATCAAATCAAAAACAGGTATTGCTGTAGATAAGAAAAAAGTAGAAACTGATACAATAAAATCTTTTGGTGTGTATCCTGTAACAGTAAAACTCTATAAGGGTATTTCCGCTAAGATAAACATTAATGTAATAAAGGAAAAATAATAAATGGAACTTTCCGACCTTAAAAAAATTCCGCACAGCGTCGAA
This sequence comes from Eubacteriales bacterium, assembly GCA_045604775.1. Lineage (GTDB taxonomy): Bacteria > Bacillota > Clostridia > Oscillospirales > QAKW01 > RGIG9041. The sequence continues at coordinate 5,631 of JAZUOQ010000186.1, read as the reverse complement.
GCAGAGCAGTGTGTACTAGGCTCGCTTCTTATCGACCCTGCATGTATAAATCAAATAGCGGACAAACTGCTTCCTTCTCATTTCTATGTTGAGAAATATTCCGCTGTATATGAGATAATATATAATATGTTCCTTACCAATAAAAGCATTGATTTTGTAACTGTGCTTGAAGCGGTAAAGGCTCAATCTGTTTTTGATGAGACAGAGGGTAAGCGTGTTCTGTTCGAAATGACACAGCTTGTTCCTTCTACTAAAAACATAGGTGAATATGCAAAGATAATCATTGAAAAGTCCAGTTTGCGCCGTCTGATTGATGCATGCTCTGAGATAACTGAAATGTGTTATGCACAGAGTGCTGAAACGACTCAGATACTTGATATGGCTGAAACACGTATATATGAGATTATGCAGAGTCGTACTAATACAGCGCTTACTCATATCAGAAGTGCCATTGTTGAAAGCTATGACAAGATAAATAAAATAGCAAACGATAAAAATGCATTTATCGGTCTTCAGACCCGCTATACTGAAATTGACCAACTTCTTTCAGGACTTGGTAAAAGTGATTTGATACTTATTGCGGCACGTCCCGGTGTTGGTAAAACTTCATTTGCTTTAAATATCGCACAGAATATTGCTCTTGAAAAACCCAAGCGTACTATTGCAGTGTTTTCACTTGAAATGTCAAACGACCAGCTTGCAAACAGAATGTTGTCTGCACAAAGCGGTGTTGATAATCTTAAGTTCCGTAACGGTGAACTTACCGATACCGATTGGACAGAACTTGCACAGGCATCAGCTTTGCTTGCTGATACCGAGATATATCTTGACGATACTGCAGGTATTACTGTCGCACAAATGAAAGCAAAACTACGTCGTCTTAAAAATCTCGACCTAATAATAATCGATTATCTCCAACTTATGTCGGGTGGTGGTAGATACGAGAACAGAACGACCGAGGTTGGTGCTATATCTCGCTCGCTTAAAATTATGGCTAAGGAATTTAATGTTCCTGTAATAACTCTTTCACAGCTTAATCGTGAGACTGAAAAAACAAAATCCAAACCTCAACTTTCTAATCTGCGTGAATCAGGTTCAATTGAGCAGGATGCGGATGCAATTATGTTTTTATGGAAGCCCGAAGAAGATGAAGAGTCGACCTCTGCTATAGAGGTTGTAAAGTGTGAGATAGCAAAAAACCGTCATGGCCCCACAGGGTCAGTTGATCTGGCTTGGTCGCCATCCACTACACGATTTACTAATATTGCAAGAATGTAATGCTTTACGATAAAGTTTATAATTTCATAACAGAAAATAATCTTATCACAAAAAAAACTGTAATTTGTGCAACTTCGGGCGGTGCAGATTCGGTCTGCCTGTTGGATGTGATGTTGAATATTGCATTAAAACTTGGTGTTAAGGTAGAATGTGCACATCTTAACCATAATTTGCGCGGTGCTGAATCCGATGCTGATGAAGAATATGTTAGATCTCTATGTGAAAAATTTGAAGTGCCCTTGCATATAAAAAGTGTAAGGGTGGGTGATATATCAAAAGGAGTCGGTATTGAAGATGCAGCACGACGTGCTCGCTATACTTTTTTTGATGAACTTGCCCAAAACCGTTCTGTACAGATTTTAACTGCACATACTGTAAATGATAATACCGAGACATTTTTTATAAACCTGCTGCGTGGAAGTGGAAGTCGCGGCCTGTGTGCAATTCCTGTTTCACGTGCAAATGTGGTAAGACCGCTTTTATGTGTCACTCGTGATGAAATAATTGAGCATCTGCGTGAACGAAACCTTGATTATCGTACTGATAGTTCGAATTTTGATACCTCATATCTACGTAATTTTATTCGTCACGAGATAATACCTCAGTTTTTCAAAAGAAGTGATATTGATATTCATAGAAGTGTTGCTAAGGCTGTAAATAATCTGGCTCTCGAAAATTGTGCGCTTGATGACATAGCAGACTTAAATAAAACGGATGATGTAGGTAAACTATCAAAACTTCCGGATGCTGTTTTATACCGTGTTTTAAATAAACAACTTGAAAAGCTTTTTGATATAACTCTTGACAGTGTGCACTTTAATGCTGTAAAATCACTTTTTGAAAAAGGTAATTCTCGTGTTCAGATACAGGGTGATATTTATGCTGTGTGTGAATATGGCAAACTGTTCTTTGAGTGCTGTGTTGGTAAAAATAATTTAGAAATAGTACTTAAAAATGGTGAAAACTCATTTAATGGCAAAACGATTTTAATTAAAAGTGCAAAAGAAATTTACAATACTTTAACAAATAATGCTGTTGATTGTGATAGAATTAGCAATACTTTGTACGTACGAACAAGACGTGACGGTGATATTTTTTATCATAAAAAGCGGCCAACTACGCATCTTAAAAAACTTTTTATTAACGATAAAGTCGCAAAAAGCCGTCGTGACAGTCTTGCTGTTATTTGTGATGGGAACGGTGATATAGTTTTTGTTGAAGATTACGGCGTGGATAAACGTTTTGCAGCAGACAGTAATAGTAAAAATATCATAGAGATTAGTATTATTAAATAATTGGGGGAAAAATAAAAAATGTTAGGCGATATTAAATCGGTTCTGATCAGTGAAGAGTCTCTTAATGAGATGGTTTCAAAAATGGGCGCTCAGATATCAAAAGATTATGCAGGTAAAAATCTGCTTGTGATTTCTGTATTAAAAGGCGCATCTGTTTTTATGTCCGATCTTATTCGTAAAATTACAATACCGATACAGATAGATTTTATGGCTGCCTCCAGTTATGGTAATGGTACATCGACAACAGGCAGTGTTAAAATTATCAAGGATCTTGATATAGACGTTAAAGGTTATGATATACTTATTGTGGAGGATATACTGGACAGTGGTATTACACTTTCAAATCTTATTAAAGTCCTTGAATCACGTAATCCTCAGTCTGTGAAGGTATGTACTCTTTTAACAAAGCCTGCTCGTCGTAAAGTAGAGGTGCCTGTTGCATATCAGGGGTTTGAAGTGCCGGACGAGTTTGTTGTCGGTTACGGCCTTGATTTTTCAGAGCATTATAGAAATCTGCCATTTATCGGCATTCTTAAAGAAGAAGTATATTCATAAAATTATATAAATTTTAGATTGGAGAATAACTTGAAGAAAAAGAGAAGTATTGGCGGCTTGATCTATATGGTGCTTGTAGTAATTATCGTAATATCGATATTTTCTGCGATTACCGATTCATCAAAGCCCGAAACAGTCACATACAGTGAACTTATTAATCTGTTTGCTACAGAACAGGTGACAGAATTTGAAGTGGTAGAATATGATATATCCTGTATTTTAAAGGATGGTAGAATAGTTACACATGAACTGCTATCACTGGAACTGTTCCGTTCAAATGTCTTTGAAAAATATGCGATTCCTCAGTATGAGGCAGGCATAATAACTTTTTTTGATTTTAAAGAGGGCTTTACACTGCCTTGGTGGGTGTCTTTTGTGCCTTATATTTTTGCACTAGGTCTGGTAATCGTGTTTTTTGTAATGATTTCAAGACAGTCAAGCGGAAAAGCACCAGGCTTTTCAAAGGCACGTGTCAGAATGGGTTCTGATGAGAAAAACAAAAAAACTTTTGCTGATGTTGCGGGTGCAGATGAAGAGAAAGAAGAACTTACAGAAATCGTTGATTTCTTAAAATCTCCTCGTAAATATCTTGATATAGGTGCTCGCATTCCTAAAGGCGTGCTTTTGGTGGGCCCTCCCGGAACAGGTAAAACACTTCTTGCCAAAGCAGTTGCGGGTGAGGCAAATGTACCGTTTTTCTCAATTTCCGGCTCCGACTTTGTTGAACTGTATGTCGGTGTTGGTGCATCACGTGTTCGAAATCTGTTTGATGAAGCTAAAAAGAACAATCCCTGTATAATATTTATTGACGAGATTGATGCCGTCGGCAGACATCGCGGATCCGGTATCGGCGGGGGTCATGATGGGCGGGAGCAGACTTTGAACCAGCTTCTTGTTGAAATGGATGGTTTCGGTGCACACTCCGGTATAATAATTATGGCTGCAACCAACCGTGTTGATACTCTTGATCCCGCACTCCTGCGTGCAGGCAGATTTGACAGACAGGTTTATGTCGGTACCCCTGATCAGAAGGGTAGGGAGGAAATACTCAAAGTACACGCACGCGGTAAAAAATTTGATGATGACGTTAACTTTGAAGATGTGGCCAAAGGTACTGTCGGTTTTACCGGTGCGGATATTGAAAATCTGCTCAACGAAGCTGCACTTCTTGCTGCAAGACAGGATAAAACCACTATCTCGGCACAAAACATTCAGGATTCGATTATGAAAGTAATCGCAGGTCCCGAAAAGAAATCTAAAAAGATAGTTGAAAAGGAACGCAAACTTACAGCTTATCACGAAGCAGGTCACGCTGTTGTAAACTACTTCCTAAAAACTGCAGACGATGTTCACGAAATTTCCATTATACCGCGTGGTATGGCAGGTGGCTATACAATGAGCCTTCCTTCAGAAGATCTGTCTTATTCCACTAAAAATATGATGACAGAACAAATTATATCTTTACTCGGCGGCAGAGTCAGTGAAGCATTAACTCTTGATGATATCTCAACAGGTGCTTCAAATGATATTCAGCGCGCAACAAATATTGCCACAGCAATGGTAACACGCTATGGTATGAGTGAAAATATAGGTCCTGTACTTTACGGTAATGACTCAAGCGAAGTATTCCTTGGTTATGACCTTGCTACAAAAAAATCATACTCTGAGCATATGGCTGCAAAAATTGATGAGGAAGTCAAGTCCATTATAGATAAGGCTTATAATGAGGCTAAACGTATCCTTACCGAGAATATGGATAAACTTACAACAGTAGCCGAAACTCTTTTACAACGTGAGAAAATTAACGGTGAAGAGTTTAAAGCTATTATGCAGGGTAAAGAGATTATTGATGTAACACCTGAAGAAACAACTGATGCAGACCAACCCGAAGCATCTGATGAAGTATAATAAAACGGCATACGTAATTAAACCGACTACATTAATTAGATTAAAAATCAAACTAATGTAGTCGGTTTTTATTTTAAAATTGTGTAAATGAGTTGTATAAAAAATAGTGTAGCAGTTACTAAAACTACTACACTATTTTTCATTTATTAATATTTTCAATTATTGCTTCAGCACTCATTATTCCATCAATTGCGGCAGACATAATACCTCCGGCATATCCCGCTCCTTCACCGCAGGGGTATAGTCCGCGAATTATTGATTGACGAGTTTCATCTCTTAATATCCGTATAGGTGATGAACTGCGTGTTTCGGGTGCAGTCAGAACTGCATCAGCATCTGAAAAACCGCTTATTTTTCTTTCCATATCGCGTATTCCGTCTTTAAGGGCATTTGTTATAAAGTTAGGTAATACTTCATTTAAATCACACCATTTAACACCGGGTCGATATGTTGGTTTAACTTTACCGGCAGTATCGCTTACTTTGCTTTTTAAAAAATCCCCCACTTTTTGAGCAGGTGCAAAATAATTACTTCCGCCGGCAACAAAAGCATCTTTTTCAATTTTCTCCTGCCATCACATACCGCCAAGCCAGCT
>JAZUOQ010000185.1:0-12416 GCA_045604775.1 Eubacteriales bacterium | reverse complement strand
GTATCCAATTAAGAACAGGGTGTGAAAAACCGTGTGTTGCAACTTCCACATTAGGCGATGCATATACTTCGTGGCACTTTTTCTGTGTCATCGGTCTATGTACCCTACCCTTATCAAACACCTTTCCCTCAGGCGAATAATTAGCAGTAGAGATATTAAAAGTGCCTTTTATATTATATTTTTCCATAAGTTCTATAAGGCGTATATCTTGCTCAACACCGTCGTCATAACTTAATGTCAAGCATTTTCTTTTTCCGTCCGGAAAACACATATTAAGACTTCCGATTTTGAAATATGACATATTTATCAGTCCTTTCTTTTAGTTTTATGTTACTTTAATATTTTATAAAAGTCAATAAACCGATTGTAAAAATAAAAATAATATATTATAATGTATTCTGTATAATTATATTTAGGAGAACAATATGCTGGATACACGACTGCAAATGGTATATGATCTTATGCCTGATGGCATTGTATGCGATATCGGCACCGACCACTGCAAATTATGCGTACACGCGGTGCTTAATAAAAAAGCGCCTTACGCTTACGGTACAGACCTGCGCGACGGTCCGCTCGAAGCGGCAAAACGGCTTGTTGACAGGCACGGATTAGAAAGGTATATAACACTTATAAAATCGGACGGGCTATGCGATATCCCAAACCGACTTTTTAATGAGATAAATTGTTTTGTAATTGCAGGAATGGGCGGCGAACTTATTGCCAGCATACTTCTTGACAAAAATGTACGACAACCTCTTGTGTTACAGCCAATGACAGGCGGTGACGAGCTGTGTGAGTTTTTGTGCAGAAACGGATATGATATTAAAAAACATTGTTTCTGTATGGACGGTGAGCGGGTGTATGAGGCAATGCTTGTACAGTATGACGGAATCAAACGTCCTGCTGGTTACTTTAACGGCGTTATAAAAAACAATGCGTTTTACAGACATCTTGAAATAGAAATAGAGCGTATGGAATTTGTGCTGGACTGCCTTAACAGTTCAACAAAATCAGACAAAAGCCGCATACAGCCGACCATGGCAAAACTTAAGCTGTATAAAAACGAGTTGGAGAAATCAAAATGACAGTAAAAGAAATATATGACATAATGAACGATATCGCACCATTTGACAGTGCTTGTGAATGGGATAACTGTGGACTTATCTGTGGTGATATGAATGATAAAGTATTAGGTATTTATTTAACGCTTGATGCTGATTTATATGCACTTGAAAAAGCTAAAGAGTGCGGTGCAAATCTTGTAATAAGCCATCATCCACTTATGTTTGACGCTGTACGCAAGGTTACTGCCGATATGCCGGTGTACCAGTTTATAAGAAACGGCGTATCGGTCATTTCCTCACACACATGTCTTGATGCGGCAAACGGCGGTATAAACGATGTACTTGCAGATATTGTCGGGCTGTGCGATGCCCAACCGCTTATGCTGGACGGTGTTGCACTTGGCAGAGTTGGTACAGTAGCTGTAGATAATAACGAGGAATATATAGCTTACCTTTGCGATGCTCTTAATACAGGTGCACAGTACAGTCTTTCTCAGCCGATAAAGTACGTTGCAATTGTATCGGGCGGCGGCGCCTCGGGAATGAATGAAGCAATACGCATTGGTTGTGACACACTTATAACGGGCGAAGCAAAGCACGATAACTTTGTCAAAGCCCAAGAACTTAGCTTTAACCTTATAACGCTTGGTCATTTTGAAACAGAAAATATAATTTTAAAACCGCTTTATGAACAGCTTAAAGATCTTTGTCCCGTAACTATATCAGACAGAAAATGTAATATACGGAGAATGTAATGTCACTAGATGCATGTTTTTTAACATTTTTAACAAGAGAACTCAGTGATAAACTGACAGGTGCCCGTGTCGATAAGATTTATATGCCTTCGCGTGATGAGTCGGTGTTTGTTTTACGCTCAAAAGAAAAGTACAAGCTTCTTATTAACGTTTCAACCAACTCACCGCGACTGTCACTTACCGATTCAGATCCTGAAAACCCAAAGGTACCTCCTGCATTTTGTATGCTGCTTCGCAAACACTTTTCGGGCGGACGTGTGACACACGTATATATGCCGAATTTCGAGCGGTGTATACGTTTTGACTTCGAATGTAAAAACGACTTTTACGAAACGGTACAAAAAAGCATAATTATTGAACTTATGGGCAGAAGTGCAAATATGATACTGCTTGAGGGCGAGAAGATAATAGATGCTGTACGAAAGTCAGATCTCACCTCTGCAAGCGGACGGTGCATACTACCGTCTGCACGCTATACTCCAGCTCCGGCGCAAGAAGGCAAAATACCCATTCTCAGTATAAATAACACCGATAAAATATTTGAAAACCCTGAACTCACTCTTGAGCGCGCCATACAAAACAATCTGTGCGGTATGTCACCGCTTGTAGCACGCGAGTTGGCATACAAAAGCGCACTCGGTTCGGAAAAGAGAATACGAACGCTGGGAAAAAGCGATAAAGACAGACTTGTATCAGAAATAGATCGCATTAAAAATATGTGCAATAGCGGTGAATGTTCACCTGTTATTGTAAAAGACAAAAACGGAAAGCTTGTTGATTTTTGCTTTATGCCTGTTGTACAGTATGGCGATTTTTGCGAATGTATATCCTGCCAATCACCGTCTGACACCATTGAAGCATTTTTCGGCGAAGGCACAAAAAAAGCACGGCTTGAACAAAAAACAGGCGATTTATCAAAACTGATACTGCGTACAAGCGCGCGCATATCACGTACACGCGCTGTACGTGAAAAAGAGCTGAAAAATGCTGCGAAGGCTGAGCATTACAGGATATGCGGTGAACTTATAAACGCGAATCTGTACCGTATGCAAAACGGTCAGACAAGTCTTTTAACCGAAAATTATTTTGACGAATGCAAAGAAATAAAAATACCGCTTCGTGCTGACCTGTCACCTGCACAGAATGCACAGGCATACTTCAAAAAATATACAAAAGCAAAAAATTCCGCATCCATTCTCCGCGAACTTATCGAAAAGGATAAAGCAGAGATATCATACCTTGACAGTGTTTTTATGGCTCTTTGCGACTGTGAAACCTCGGCAGAAGCTGACGAGATACGCAAGGAACTTGTAAACGGCGGTTATATCCGGCGCAGATTACAAAAAGGTACAGAAAAAGCAAGTGCGCCGCGTATATTCGAAAAGGATGGCTTTACAATATACATCGGTAAAAATAATTTACAAAACGATTATGTAACTGTAAAGTTGTCACGAAAAAACGATATCTGGCTTCACACAAAGTCAGTTCATTCATCACACGTCTTAATAAGCTGTAAAGGAGATACACCGCCCAACAACGTTATAGAGTATGCGGCAGAACTTTGTGCATACTACAGCAAAGCGCGCGAGGATACCAAAGTAGAAGTGGATTTTTGCCCCGTACAAAATGTAAAAAAGCCTAACGGTGCAAAACCGGGAATGGTTATATATGAAAATTATCAGACAATAGTAGTGGAGCCAATGAAATGCCTGAAATAAAATTCAAACTTACAGATAAACCTACAGAAAATATACAAATCGGCGGGTATACCGACCATATGTTCTGTATGCATCACCGTACAGAAGGCGGATGGATGTTTGAACGAATTATACCGACAAGTGAATTTTCCTATTCACCACAGTACACAGCAGTGCGTCAGGCACTTTGCGTATGTGACAGTATCCGCATAACACTTGATAAAAACGACCGTATTTGCCTGTTCCGTGCAAACAGCGTTATTTTAAGGCTATGCAAAAGCGCAAAAAAAATGCGCCTGCCGGAGCCTGATACTGATTTTTTGCTGGATGCTGTGAAAGCACTTGCCGATACCGAACGCGCATTTTTAAACGAGGAGCGCTTACTGCTTGCTGAAATAACACTCGGCGGTGAGGCAGGTGATACTTTTCCTATAAAAAGATGTGATCTTACTGTAATGCTCAAAGTACTTGATAAAAAGTCACGACATAGTGTCTCACTTATCAGCGCGCCGACACCGATACTTACAGATGGAGTGCTAAGTGCACACTATCTTGGTATGAGTGCGTTGGAAAATGCACGGGCTCGTTCGGACGGATTTGACGGTAAGTTGTGGCTGGATGCAGTATACAACCGTTATATCCTGTCAGCTTCGGGAAGCGATGTGTTTTTTAGAACCCAATACGGTGTGATAACGCCGGACAAACCGCTTGTATATGGTGTTATGCGCGACAGCGTAATACAGCTTTGTGACAGTTGGGGGATAAACATAAGTGTTTGTCCGTTACCAACAGATCAGCTTATAAAGATGTATCAAAACAGTGAAATACAAGAAGCATTTGTCTGTTCACAGGAAATGGGTATAATCCCGCTCACAAAAGTAACAGTTGACGAAACAGAACTTGATATACCTTTAGGAAAACTGTGTAAAAAACTTTCTGATTCAATAACAAACATAGAAAACGGCACACTTGCCGCACCGGAGAAATGGACGGTGCGCATATGATACGCAAATTACAGTTTACTGTAAGTAAAGAGTTCGCGGGTAAGCCTGTTCTAAACTTACTCAAAGCCAATCGGTTTTCTTCCCGAGTAATAAAAGAAATAAAACGCACACCCCGCGGTCTTCTCATTGGCAACAAAAAAGCAACTGTTCTGAAAACCCTTAAAGAAGGGGATGTTATCACAGTTTACATTCATGACAAATCAAGCGAAAACGTTGTTGCTTCAGACATTCCTCTTGATATACTTTACGAGGACAAGGATGTAATGGTAGTCAATAAACCGCCGTTTATGGCAACACATCCCTCGCAAGACAATTACGACACTTCTCTTGCTAACGCCATTGCATTTCATTTAAAGAAAAAAGGAGAGAACTGCACGGTACGTCCTGTCAACCGTCTTGATAAAAACACGAGCGGTCTTATATTAATTGCAAAAAATGCACACGCATCGGGTATTCTGTCTAACGACCTTAAAGTAAAGAAAATACAGCGTGAATATCTTGCTTTTGTTGAAGGTGTACCTCCCGAAGTCAAGGGTAAAATCGATGCGCCTATCGCAAGGGCTCCCGGCTCAACTATTGCAAGATGCGTGGACTTTGAAAAAGGAGAACGCGCCATCACAAATTACAGGGTGCTGCGCGCAGGTGAGTTTTCACTGGTACGGCTTAAGCTTGAAACGGGTCGCACACATCAGATACGCGTGCATATGTCGCACATCGGCTGTGCAGTCGCAGGCGATTTCCTGTACGGTACTGAGTTTTCAGGCGGAATAAAACGCCACGCGCTTCATTCCTACACTCTGTCATTCACTCATCCTGTAACTAATACAGAAATGGCTTTTACTGCACCGTTGCCGGACGATATGAAACAAATTTACACTGAACAATGGGGAACATTTGATGAAACTTCTTGTATTTGACGGAAACTCAATAGTAAACCGTGCGTTTTACGCAATAAAGACTCTTTCTACCAAAAGCGGTATGCCCACAAACGCTCTGCACGGTTTTTTAAAACTGTACTTTAAGTACCTCAATATTTCAAAACCTGATATGGTTGCTGTTGCTTTTGATGTCAGAGCCAAAACATTTAGGCATAAAATGTGCGAAAGCTACAAAGCCACACGAAAAGGGATGCCGGACGAACTTGCCGTTCAGATGGAGCCGCTTAAAGAAATACTGCGTGAAATGAATGTGTGTATATTTGAAAAAGAGGGGTATGAGGCGGACGATATCATCGGCACACTTGCAAGTTACTGCACTGATAATGATTACGAATGTGATATCGTATCAGGCGACCGTGATGATTTTCAGCTGATAAACGAAAATGTGCGCCTTATTATGCCGATAACACGCGGCGGTATGTCAGAAGTTGATATATATGACAAGCACGCTTTTGTTGAAAAGTATGGGTTTGAACCGGCTTATATTGTTGACCTTAAAGCGATAATGGGTGACTCATCAGACAATATAAAAGGGGTTGCAGGTATTGGCGAAAAGGGCGCAAGCGAACTTATAAAACAGTACAAAACTATCGAAAATATATATAATGATATTGATAATATAAAACCTGCACTTGCAAAAAAACTTATTGCAGACAAAGACAGTGCGTTTTTATCAAAAACACTTGCTACTATCTGTCGTGAGGTTCCGATCGATATAACCGATACAGATATGTCGGTAAAGGAATATGGTGCCGGACTTATTGATATTTTAGACAAGTACGAGCTTCGCGCAATTGCTGACAGCCTTGATCTGAAATCACAAAAACAGTTTTCAAAAGCGCGGTTTGTCGGTACAAAAACAGCTGATGAACTTACAGACTACTTTGAAAAAAACGGGCTTTACTTTTTAATTGAAAGTGATAAAATGTATGCCGATATCGGAAATGGCGTTGCAGAAATCTGTGGATTTGATAAGTTGCTTTTAAATGACAGTATTGATAAAACCACCTATAAACCGAAAGATATATATAAATCGCTCATTGAGAAAAATAGGGATATACGCCCGTTTTATGATATTGAAGTGTGCGAGTATGTATTAAATCCGCAGCTAGGGAAAGCGGATATTTCAGATATAATCCATACACGTACAGGTGAATTTATAGACAGGGAAAGCGACAGTTGTACAATAGATGCTGTATCACTTTTAAAGCGTACGCGTGATAATCAGTGGCGTAGTGTTTGTGAAAACAGCCAGCAAAAACTTGTAACGGATATAGAATTCCCGCTCACAGTTGTACTAGCGGATATGGAAAACTGCGGCTTTACAGTGGACACAAATGCGCTTGAAAAATTTTCGGCTGAACTTGAAATGCGTATTGGTGAATTGGAAGAACGCATATACTTCAGTGCAGGAGAGCAATTTAATATAAATTCACCAAAACAACTTGGCGTCATTCTGTTTGAAAAACTTGCACTCCCACACGGAAAAAAGACAAAAAGCGGTTACTCAACAAGTGCAGACATATTGGAAAAAATTAAATTTGAACATCCGATTGTTGAGGATATACTGGAGTACCGTCAATACGTTAAACTTAAAAGTACTTACTGCGACGGACTTTTGGGTCTTGTTGATCAGAATTCAAAAATACACACAAGTTTTAATCAGACGGTTACACAAACAGGACGTATATCTTCTACAGAGCCGAATTTACAAAATATTCCCGTACGAACACCACTCGGACGTGAGCTCAGACGTATGTTTATTGCAAAGCAAGGTAATATTTTAGCTGATGCCGACTATTCACAAATTGAGTTGCGTGTACTTGCACATATTGCAAATGACCGTGCGATGCTTGAAGCGTTTAAAAACGATGCAGATATACACACAGTAACTGCTTCCAGCGTGTTCGGCGTACCCGAAGATTTTGTGACACCGGAAATGCGCCGTGCGGCAAAGGCGGTAAACTTCGGCATAGTATACGGTATTTCAGACTTCTCGCTTGCACAGGATATAAAAACCACAAAAGCAAAAGCTAAACAGTATATTGAAAGTTATCTTAACCTGTACAGTGGTGTGCGCACCTTTATGACCGATGTTGTTGAACAGGCAAAATCAGACGGATATGCTAAAACACTGCTTAACAGGCGCAGATATATCCCGGAACTCGCATCATCAAATTATTTAACCCGCACATTTGGTGAGCGTGCAGCAATGAATGCGCCGATACAGGGAACTGCTGCCGATATTATAAAAATAGCGATGGTCAACGTAAGACGCGCACTTATTGATCAGGGGCTTTCGGCAAAGCTTATTTTACAAGTACACGATGAACTGATAATCGAAGCACCTGAAAATGAAGTGGAAACTGTAAAAACACTTCTGTCACGCGAGATGGAAAATGCTCTTTCACTTAATGTCAGATTAAAAGCAGATGTAGCAGTCGGAAGGTCGTGGTACGAATGCAAATAAAAAAAGCTACAGTATCCGATCTGAATGAAATTGCGCGCCTTTTGCGTTTATGCGTTGGTGACAGTGCCGACAGGGAAGCAAAAGAATACCTTGAAAATACTGATGTTTTAACACTTGTTGCAAAAGATAATGAGGTATTGGGTTTTATATCATTGCTTATTACGCTTGATACTGCAGATATTTTGGACATTGCGGTAGACGAGAGGCACAGAAACCGCGGAATTGCAAAAGCACTTTTAAACAATGCTCTTGATATGTGTAATATTAAAACCATTACGCTTGAGGTGAGAGAAAGTAACACTACAGCACGCTTATTTTACGAAAAAAACAATTTTAAACAAATCTCAATACGAAAAAATTATTATACCGCACCCAAAGAAGATGCGGTAATATATCAGAGGGAATTATGAACATACTTGCAATAGAAAGTTCCTGTGACGAAACGGCGGCAGCAATCGTTCGTGACGGCAGAGAAGTTCTTTCAAATACAGTCTTTTCACAAATAGACATTCACAGGGTATACGGCGGTGTTGTACCTGAGATAGCATCGCGCTGTCATATTGAAAAAATAACTCCGCTTGTAAACGAAGCTGTCGAGAATTCGGGACTGACAATAGATCAAATAGATGCGGTGGCAGCAACGGCGGCACCGGGCCTTATAGGTGCTTTACTTGTCGGTCTTAACTTTGCAAAAGGTTTTGCATATGCCAATAAAAAACCGCTTATACCTGTACATCATATACGTTCACATATCGCAGCAAACTATATCGCACATCCCGACCTTGAACCTCCTTTTCTTGCAATGGTGGTATCGGGCGGTCATTCTCACATAGTGAAAGTAAACGGTTACACAGACTATGAGGTAGTAGGTCTTACACGCGACGATGCAGCAGGTGAGGCATTTGACAAGGGTGCACGCGTACTCGGCCTGCAATACCCCGGCGGTGTGGAGATAGACAGACTTTCAAAAGACGGCAACCCCGATGCGATAAAATTTCCGCGTGTGAATTTTGCAGACGCACCGTTTGATTTTTCTTTCTCGGGCGTTAAAACATCTATCGTAAACCTTGTCCACACAGCCTCACAGCGCGGTGAAGAAATAAACCGCGCCGATATTGCCGCTTCATACAGTAATGCCGTGACCGGAGTTCTGTGCGAAAAATTTTATAAAGCGGCAGATCATTTCGGTTTTGATAAGCTTGTTGTTGCAGGCGGTGTTTGCGCCAACTCAATGCTTCGCGAAAAGCTTGAAAAGGGACTGCCAAAAGGTAAAAAACTATACATTCCGCCGCTTTCGCTTTGCGGTGACAATGCTGCTATGGTTGGCGCACAGGGTTACTATGAATTTAATGCAGGTTTTGTTGCAAATCTTGACCAAAATGCGCTCGCAACTGCCGATATAAAAAACACATTATGTAAACCAAAATCTTAAAAAAGTTTTTAACCGAACTGCTGTTTGCGCATTGTTGATTTTATGTCGTAAAAAGGCAATTTCATAAGTTGACAAGCCATCTCACAACCTGTTCAAAACTCTGTTCAAAATGTTAAAAACATTTTTGAAAATAATTTTTTAATTTAAAATTATGTCGATTAAATAAAACTTTATAATTATGCAAAATTTATTTCATTTTAATTCATATGTCACAAAAAGTGGTCTAAAAACAACAAAAGGTTAAATTATGAACAAGATTTTTGACAAAATTTACGAAAAAGCAAAGAATGATGCGAGTTTTCGCAAAGCCGTAATAGATGCATACAATTCAACCGAGCCTCTTTTGAACTTTTGCACAGTTTGTATACAAAACGGTTTTGAAATTTCGATCGGCGACATACTAACAATAGGTGAAGAATATAGCTGCAACCAACTAAAAAGCACAAACGGCGGCGGAGTTAATCCGTACAACTTTTTTGATGATCCGTTTGAGATGCTTATAAACCAAATACAGCTTATTCCTGACGTTTATTAAACAACATTCCCGTTAATGTATAAAGCGGACGGAAATAACTCATAACATTCCATATGGAAATTCCGTACAGACCAAGGGAATTCATAAGGCGTAGTTTTGCATCAAGACTTCTTGCGTCTTCAAACCACACAATATGTTCGGTATTGCCTTCATAATAATTGTAATAAGGTGTCTGAGAACGGGTGTCGAATTTTATTTCGGCACCTTTTTCGCGTGCGGTAGAAATTGCAGTATCATTTGTTATTGACCGTGCAGGTCTTCCTTGAACATAGGGTAATGTCCAGTCATAGCCATAGTTTGGTATACCCATAAGAATTTTTTCGGGAGGTATTACACTTATGGCATATCGCAATACCTCTTCTACTTTATCAAGAGGAGCCACTGCCATTGGCGGACCGTAGGTATAACCCCATTCATATGTCATTATTAAAACATAGTCTGCATACCGGCCTATAAGTGCATAGTCGTGCGCCTCATATAAAAGACCGCGCTGAACAGAGCTGGTTTTCGGCGCAAGCGCAACAAGCACCTTTTTATCACCCACTGCTTCTTTTAGCCTACGTATAAAATCAGCATAGTTTTCTCTGTACTCGGGCGGTATGTACTCAAAGTCAATATCCACTCCGAAATAGGCAGCGCTGTTAAGCTTTTGTACAATGTTATCAATAAGCTTATTACTGAGTTGTGTATCACCCAGAACAGCGGCGGCGGTATTTGAGTCAAAATACCCTTCACTGTTAAGTGTGGTTATAAGTAACACAGGCGATACCTCGGCACTCTCCGCGGCACTTATAAGCGCACTGTCATCAAGCAAAACAAGGGTACCGTCCCTATTCACGCCGTAAGAGAACGGTGTTATCAGTGAAAGTGAAGGTAGTGTACGGTAAAGCACGCTGCTGTCAATAAACGGGTACGCATATCCGTTTACTGTGATATCGCCAAGCTTTTCGACAGGGGTAGGAACAATAACCGCCTGCCCTATAATAAGAGTTGGCGAAACACTATCGCCATTGGCGGCAATTAGCTGTTCAATAGTCACTCCGTATTTTTTTCCTATTGAATAAAGCGAGTCGCCGCTGGCAACTGTATGAATTATCATATTTTTTTATCACCTCGGTACAGTATATAAAATGTATGCATATAATATACGGAGGTGATTAACATTTATAAAATTTTTATTGACCAAGGACATAACCCTGAGGGTGTAAATGCAGGCGCAGAAGGCAACGGTATGCGCGAGCAGGACATAAACTATGAGGTAGGACAGTACCTTGCAGAGCTTTTAAGAGAAAATGGGGAATTTGAGGTAATGTTGTCACGCCCCACGCCCGAATCTTCACTAGGCAGTACCAATGCCCAAAGTCTCTCGGAGCGTGTGCGTATGGCAAACGAATGGGGTGCTGACTACTTTATCAGCATACATTCAAATGCATCGGAAAACCCGGACGCCAACGGAAGCGAAGTATATGTATACAGCCTTGGCACACCGGCAGCGGAAATGGCAGACGATATACTTGATCAGATAGTAGACAGATTGGGTACACGCGATCTGGGTGTTAAAGCCAATCCATCACTGTATGTACTAAGACGGACAGATATGCCGGCACTGCTTATAGAACTCGCATTTATTACAAATACCGAAGATGCCGAACTTTTACGTAATAACCGCTATCAGTTTGCTTATGCAATATACCGCGGAATTTTAGATTACTTTGATTAATAAACTTTATTTATAAAAAAATTGCTCTGCATAAAAAATGCAGAGTAATTTTTTAAAAGAGAGAATTATGAAATAATATACATCCGTTGTACAAATAAATTATAATACCTATATATTAAAAATGTTTGAATAAGCAATTAAAAGTGTTTTAATTGTTGATTTTTTGTTTGTATGTGGTAAAATAGATAAGAAATTAAATTAGGAGATGTTAAAATGTCAGAATGTACACACGACTGTTCAAGCTGTTCGGCAAACTGTGACAGCAGAAAGCCCGAGTCACTGCTTGAAAAGCCGCATGAATTGTCTAAAGTAAAAAAAGTAATTGGTGTTGTATCCGGCAAAGGCGGTGTCGGTAAAAGCCTTACTACCGCAATGCTTGCAACTGTTATGCGCAGAAGGGGATACAATGTTGCAGTTCTTGATGCAGATATCACAGGCCCGTCCATACCAAAACTGTTTGGTGTACACGGTCAGGCTGAAGGTGACGGGACAGGCATTTTCCCAATGCCCACTAAATCCGGAATCAAAACAATGTCTATAAATCTTCTTTTGAAAAATGAAGATGATCCTGTAATATGGAGAGGACCTGTTATTGCAGGCGCTGTAAAACAGTTCTGGACTGACGTTATCTGGGGCGATATCGACTATATGTTTATCGACATGCCTCCGGGAACCGGCGACGTTCCTCTTACCGTTTTCCAGTCAATTCCCGTTGACAGCATCGTTGTTATCACTTCTCCGCAGGATCTCGTTACGATGATCGTCGGCAAGGCTGTTAACATGGCAAAGAGAATGGAT
>JAZUOQ010000184.1:0-2941 GCA_045604775.1 Eubacteriales bacterium | reverse complement strand
AGACCAGCAGGATAGATGCCGATCAGACTCATGACGATCATGGCAGCGCCGATGATGGCAACGGAGAAGCCATAACCGATGGTAACCCTCAGCACCAAACATCTGTCTGAATGCAAGTTTATCGATTCTACCGAATCCGTTAATAGCAACTTTTACCATTTTTGATATCCTCCAATAAATAAAATTTCTAACCGATATTGTATAATATTATAACCGATTTTGCAATATCTTTTTCGTATTTTTTTATATATTTTTCAAAACATATGTATGATTGACAAATTGTCCGGTCAATTATATAATTAAAAAAGCAAATCATTTTTGGGGGATTACAAATGAATAAATATCCAAAAGAGGGCAGGCGTGTAAAAACACTTGATCCAATGGCGTATGTTTCGCCGTTTATAATGAAGACTCGCAACACTTCATTAAATTATATACGCGATAGTTTTGATATTGAAAAAGCCGAGGCTTACATACATAAAAAACGCAAAGAGGGGCTTACCTCGTTCGGTATGATTCATCTGCTACTTGCTGTATACGCAAGATCTGTATCACAAAGGCCGGCTATTAACAGGTTTATACGCGGACAGCGTATATACTCGCGCGACCGTAACATTGAAGTAATGATGACAATAAAAAAAGAAATGACACTTGAATCGCCCGATACCTGCATAAAATTTTATATGACACCTTTTGATACTGCCAATGACATTTACCACAATTTCAACAAGCTCATTGAAGAAAACAAATCAAAAAGTTCAGACGGCGACAGTGCGTTTGATAAAACCGCTAAAATTCTTACATACATACCAGGAGTTTTGCTTCGCGGCACAGTAGCTCTTTTGAGATTTTTAGATTATTTCGGATTACTGCCGAGATTTTTAACACATATAAGTCCGTTCCATGCATCCATTGCAATTACATCAATGGGGTCTTTGGGAATACCGCCTATTTACCATCATTTATATGATTTCGGTAATATACCGGTATTTCTTTCCTATGGTGCAAAACGCAAAGAAAATGTACTTACCAAAGACGGTGTGGTACAAACCAAACGCTTTGTGGATTTCACGGTTGTAACGGATGAGCGTATTTGCGACGGATATTACTTTGCATCGGCATTAAAGCTTATGAAGTCTTTACTTGCCAATCCTGAACAGTTGGATTTTCCGCCCGAAAACATTATTGAGGATATTAAATGAAAGAACAAATCAAGACCATTGCAAAAAACAAAAAGGCATATTTTGACTATTTCGTGATTTCAACTTATGAAGCAGGCATTGAATTATACGGTACAGAAGTCAAATCGATACGCGCAGGAAACATTAATTTAAAAGACTGTTTTTGTAGTATTGACAAAGGTGAGTTATTCGTTAAAAATATGCACATTTCTCCTTATGAAAAGGGTAATGTATTTAATCGTGACCCAATGCGTGACAAAAAGCTTCTTATGCATAAGCGTGAAATAATGTCACTGCTTGGAAAAATTAAACAGGACGGCTTAACACTTATACCGTTATCAGTATATTTGAACTGCTCAAAAGTAAAAGTTGAATTAGGTTTATGCAAGGGTAAAAAAGTTTACGATAAACGTGATACTCTCGCAAAAAAGCAATCAGATAGAGAGATACGCGCAAATTTAAAATATAAACAACAATATTAGGAGGAAATTTATGGAATTTAAAAAGATTGAATTGGAAATTGATTATGTCAAAGCAGGTCTTGAAGATAGTCAAAAGCCCTATCTTGAATGTTTTATACCCGGTCCGGATCTATATCAGGAAATAAATGAGGACAGAAAAAATCAGACTGTATTGGTTTTGCCGGGCGGCGGTTATGGTATGACATCTGCACGGGAACACGATCCTATTGTTTTTCAGTTTTTAGCTGCGGGTTTTACTGTTTTTGCGCTTAAATATTCTGTTAAGCCAAACATCTTTCCCAGGGCACTTTTTGAAGCTTTCTCAGCGATAAAAATGATACGTAAATATGCTGATAAATGGCATGTTGATGTTAACAAAATAGCTGTTTGCGGTTTTTCGGCAGGCGGACACCTTACTGCCAGCACAGGCGCATTTTGGAATGAAGAGTTTGTAAAAAAAGCACTCAATGTCACCGACGAGCATAAGCCAAATGCACTTGTGCTATGTTATCCGGTTATCACAGCCGGTAAATACGCACACAAGGGTAGTTTCAAAAACCTTACCGGCAAGGATGAGATATCAGAAGAAGATATCAAATATTTCTCGATCGAAAACAGAATAAGCGATAGCTTTCCGCCTTCTTTTGTATGGCATACTGCAACAGACAACGCCGTACCTGTTATGAACTCACTGATTTTATGTGAAGAACTGTCAAAAAATAACATCACTTTTGAATTACATATTTATCCTAAGGGTTGTCACGGTTTGGCGCTGTCAAACAAAGTAGCATCAAAGTTGACTTCTGAAACACCTGTGAAACCTCGCGCATGGGTAAAAGATTCCATTGATTTTCTTAATGATATCGCATATAATGATTAATAGTTGCCTATAATGAAGTCGGCACATTATGCCGACAATATGGGGGCGCAATGGTTTCGACGGGGATCAGAAGGCATTGTAAGCGGATAGAGGCACACGACCGCTTTAAAACGTGTAACTTAAAATTAAACGCTAACAATAATAAATTAGCTTACGCTGCTTAATTGCAGCGTCATCCGAATGCGAGGGACCACGGGCGCAGGAGGGTGTCACATTTAGTGGTGAACGAATATGCGTAAGCTTTGCCGTATATTTGTAATATGAAGCTACCGAAGATATCAGTTTGCTTTATGACGGTTATCCAAGGGAATTTAAATATAAAGCTACATCCGTAGAAAGCAGTGCGGGACGGTTTTCGGACAGGGGTTCGATTCCCCTCGCCTCCACCAGTGGCAAGTTGCTACACCCAATACGTCTAT
>JAZUOQ010000183.1:0-2141 GCA_045604775.1 Eubacteriales bacterium | reverse complement strand
GTGCTAATTTTAATTATTGTGACATAGTTTGTTAACACTTTATTAATATTTATAGGGTACACTAATGACATACAACAGAAAGGAGCTGTGAAAATGAATTTAAACAGATTTACAGAAAAATCAGCTGAGGCAATACAAAGTTCACAAAGTATTGCTAAAGAAAACGGCAATCAGCAGTTAGAGCAGCAGCATTTGATTGAAGCCCTCTTAAGACAGCAAGGACTAATTACACAGCTGCTTATAAAAACAGGCTGTAATGAAAAAGAATTTGAAAATGATATAAATGCCGCTATATCTAAGCTTCCCAAAGTAAGTGGCGGAGAACTTTATGTTTCAAGGGACACAGCAGAAATACTTGAAATTGCTGAAAAAACCGCGCAAAATATGAAAGATGACTATACCTCGGTAGAGCATATTTTTTTAGCGCTTTTATCCTCTCCTAATGATGTTCTTAAAGATATATTCAAAAAACACAATATTACAAAAGACAGCATATTCAAATCACTTGCAGAAATAAGAGGAAATACAAGAGTTACTAGTTCTAACCCAGAAGACACTTATGATGCTTTAAACAAATACGGAACTGACCTTGTTAAAAGGGCAAGAGAGCAAAAACTAGACCCTGTTATAGGTCGTGATGCTGAGATAAGAAATGTCATAAGAATACTTTCAAGAAAGACAAAAAATAATCCCGTACTGATTGGTGAGCCAGGAGTTGGTAAGACAGCGATCGCAGAAGGTCTTGCTCAAAGAATTGTCAAAGAAGATGTACCTCAAGGACTTAAAGATAAGACTGTATTTTCTCTTGATATGGGATCACTGATTGCGGGTGCTAAGTACAGAGGAGAATTCGAAGACAGACTCAAGGCTGTTCTCAGCGAGATATCAAAAAGTGAAGGTAAGATAATACTTTTTATTGATGAGCTTCACACAATTGTAGGTGCCGGTAAAACAGACGGTGCAATGGACGCAGGGAATATTTTAAAACCAATGCTTGCAAGAGGTGAACTTCATTGTATTGGCGCCACTACTCTTGATGAGTACAGAACATACATCGAGAAAGACCCTGCCCTTGAAAGAAGGTTTCAACCGGTTCTTGTTAACGAACCAACAGTAGAAGATACAATTTCAATATTACGCGGACTTAAAGAGCGATATGAAGTTTTTCACGGTGTAAAAATTCAGGACGGTGCTCTAATTGCAGCTGCAACATTGTCAGACAGATACATCACAGACAGGTTTTTACCTGACAAAGCAATCGACCTTGTTGATGAAGCGTGTGCTTTGATACGCTGTGAGATTGACTCTATGCCAACAGAACTTGACGATATACAGCGTAAAATTATGCAACTTGAAATTGAAGAACAAGCAATAAAAAAAGATCCTGAAGCTGATAAACGTCTTTTAACCTTAAGAGAAGAACTTGCAAAATACAAGGACGAGTTTAACGAAATGAAAACTCGACTTGACAATGAAAAAAAAGAAATTTCAAAGCTTTCAGAACTACGTAAGAAAATAAACGATATTAATGCTCAAATCGAAAACGCAGAACAGCGTCACGATCTTGAAAATGCTGCAAAATTGAAATATGGAAAATTACCGGAATTAAAAGCCAACTTAATACAGCTTGAAAAATCAACCAACGAAAGAAAAAATGAAAATTCTTTACTTCGAGATAAAGTATCAGACGAAGAAATAGCCAGGATTGTCGAACGCTGGACAGGAATCCCTGTTTCGAGACTTGTTCAAAGTGAACGTGAAAAGTTATTATCCCTTCCTGATATACTGCAAAAACGTGTAATTGGACAAAATGATGCTGTAGAACGCGTCAGCGATGCAATAATCCGTTCAAGAGCCGGCATACAGGACAAAAACAGACCTATCGGTTCATTTATGTTCCTTGGACCTACAGGTGTGGGCAAAACTGAACTTGCAAAAACGCTTGCAGAATCATTATTTGACGATGAGAAAAATATTGTAAGGCTTGATATGTCCGAGTATATGGAAAAATTTTCAGTATCACGTCTTATAGGTGCTCCTCCAGGGTATGTCGGATATGAAGAAGGCGGGCAGTTAACTGAAGCCGTACGTAGAAAGCCTTACTCTGTTATTTTATTTGATGAAGTGGAAAAAGCACACCC
>JAZUOQ010000182.1:0-2558 GCA_045604775.1 Eubacteriales bacterium | reverse complement strand
TGTTCCGTTGAATCCCCACACACCCTTGATTGTCATGGGTTCCATATCCATTGTTTCGCTTCCGTAGCACCAGCAAGGTGTAACAGTAAGAGTAATATCTACACCCTCTTTGCGAAACTTATCGGCACACGCTGCCGCCTCGCCCACTCTTCCGATTGTAGTATCTGCAATAACGACCTTTACAGGCTCACCGTTCGAATATTTAAGGTTATCAGTGAAAAGTTTTGCCGCTCTTTTCGCCATATTCATTGTCTGATCCTCAAGCGACTCCCTGACCTTAAGTGCACCGCGTCTTCCATCAATAGTAGGACGTATACCGATTACGGGGTAATCACCGATAAGTCTGTTTTCTGCCATATAAATTGCCTCCTTATTGACAAATTTTTTTTATACTATATAATTGTATTATATTCTTAAATTTATTAAAATACTTGCGCATTTATAGAATAATAATATAACGATATTCACTTTTTAGGGTTATATATGAAAGACTTACAATACAACGAAAACAAACAGCACGGTACTCCCGATTTTCCGATACAGTACTATAATGTTGATATCACGCATCCTCAATATATTATGCCGCTGCATTGGCACGATGAGTTTGAGATAATAAAAATAAACTCCGGCACATTCGAATTGTTTATTGAGAATCGCTCACTATTGCTAAAATCAGGGCAATCAGCAATTATCGAATGTACACAAATGCACCGCGGTATTCCGCACGACTGTCGGTATGAATGTGTAGTTTTCAGTATAAGTATGCTGCAAAAAAAAAGCAACGATATTGTGCGTAAATACCTACGACCTATACGTCACAGAAGTGTTGAGATAAATGACCTTGTAACAACCCCTGACACCAAAGCTGCAATTGACAGTCTGTTAAACACACTCAGATCCGATAACGAATATTATGAGCTTGCCGTGCATCGCAATCTGTATACTTTTTTCGAAGCAATTTACAAGGAAGGTCTTGTACACCCTGTTGAAAGCAGGCAAAAGAATGAAAAACAACTGAAAATAATGACTGACCTTCTTGAGTGGATAGATAAAAACTATACCGAAAACATAACACTTTCCGACCTTTCACACGTTGCAGGACTTAACAAAAAATATTTGTGCCGTTTTTTTAAAGAATACACAGGTAAAACCCCTGTTGATTATATCAATTTTTACAGAATTGAAGCAGCGTGTTACGAAATGACACACAGCGGTATGAATGTAACAAACGCAGCCTTTGAATGTGGCTTTAACAGCCTCAGCTATTTTACAAAAACTTTTAAAAAATATAAAAATATCTCCCCCGCACAGTACCTTAAAAACGCCAAAACCGTAGAGTATAAAAAATAAAAATATCTATTAAAACACCCCAAAAGTTAGACACTTTTGGGGTGTTTATCATTGTAAAATAAAAAAAGTTCTCAAAAAAGTGAAAATGTTCGTTTTGTTCGGTTTTGGCCGCTATACTTAAAAGTGAAACAAGTTAGGCCTAACGAGTTTTAAAATTCAAAAAAAGAGAGGAAAAAATTATGATTAATAAAAAAACTATTATAAACTATGGTCTTGGTGATTTCACTTTAGATCAAATCAAAAAAATAGAAGATGGTACAGTAGATGCGATAGAACTTAACACTAATAATGGTGTTTATGATTTCCAAGGATCTGTTGTGAATGATCTTGCAATCAAAGGCAGTAATATTACTGTGAAAAATGCAACTGTTAAAAACACTGTACTTGTGAAAAAAGGCAGTAAAAACAATGCCTTTGAAAATGTGCGCTTTGAGGCTTTTGACCAATCTGTTAAGTTTGAGCCTGAAACCGATCGAAATCGTTTTGAAAACTGCATTTTTAAAGGCAACGCTTCAGGGTTTGCTATGAATGCTGGAAATTTACAAAATGATAAATTTGTTATTTCCAATTGTTATTTTTATAATTTTAATGAAATAGTAAAAATCTTGGCTACAGATGATGTGGAAACTCATAATTTAACCGGATCATTTATCGGCGGTTGGTGTGATTCAGTTTCATATATTGTACATTCAGAAACATCGGCAAATGTATCCCTTGTTTTCAACGGCTTTGATTTTGAAAATGTTAAAAATGTATTTAAATGTGATAGCGGTTTTACCACACATTCAAACATCGTTATTAATTCACTGCTTGGTGCTATAGTGTCTCATAAAACTGAAAACGGTCAAAGTAGTGATGATGGTATCATTTACTTTACTGACGGCACAGTAAACCTTGAGTGTAATGCACCCATTATATCTTCTACAAAACTTTTTTGTGATGAGGCACCCAAAACACGTTACTGCAATATAAAACAATACGGTGAAAGTGATTACCGTTTTAAAAGTGAGCCATCTGAAGTTGAACTTTATGTATATCTTTCACCAAGTGAGATTATGGATTTAGGGGTACTTCATTTTACTAAAATTATAGTGCCTGAAAATTCCGAATTATCCGAGGATGATATAGAAATAACTATTGACGGTTCGGTATGTAATTTGGATTCAAATAGTGATTGTGTCGGAAATATTAAGATCAAAAATAAAACA
>JAZUOQ010000181.1:0-11160 GCA_045604775.1 Eubacteriales bacterium | reverse complement strand
ATTTTGAATACCACACACTTTATTGCTATAGCCATTACTTATTAGTTCAACTGCATAATGACCGATACGCGTTGCATTAACTCTGTCGTGAGCTGTAGGATAACCGCCACGCTGAACATGACCGAGTACTGAGGATCGTGTGCTTATACCGGTATCTCTTTCAATACTTTTAGTAAGCTCCTCGGTACAGCCAGCCCCCTCTGCAACTATAACAATAAAATGTGTTTTACCTGCATCTCGTGACTCACGAATTCTTTTAAGAACATCACTATAATCATATTCCACTTCGGGAATTACAACCACAGTTGCACCCGTAGAAATACCTGCGTGAAGTGCAATATAACCAGCATTTCTACCCATAACCTCAACAATAGAACATCTTTGATGTGATTCCATAGTGTCACGTAATCTATCTACCATATCAATTACGCAGTTGACAGCCGTGTCAAAACCAATTGTATATTCACTTATGCCGATATCATTATCAATTGTTGCAGGTACACCAATACAAGGAACTCCCATTGCAGACAAGTCAGCTGCACCTCTGAATGTACCATCTCCGCCAATGGCTATGATACCTTCAATGCCGACCTTTTTACACATATTTACTGCTTTTTTAACGCCCTCAGGGTACCTAAATTCCTCACATCTAGCAGAATACAACATAGTACCGCCTCTGTTTATAACGCGAGAAACACTTGTATAAGTAAGAGTTCTGAAATCACCATCTATAAGACCTTGATAACCACGGTTAACACCAACGACCTCTATACCTTTTGAAAGTGCGGACCTTGTAATGGACCTAATTGCAGCGTTCATACCGGGTGCGTCGCCGCCGCTGGTTAAAACACCAATTTTTTTCATTGTATGCTCCATTATTTAATCCTCCTAAATTTCAACAAATATTATCAAATTAACATTTTACAACAATTCAAAACAAAAATCAACTATTTTATAATAACATTTTCGTCACCAAGCATATTTTTTAATAAATCAATTAACCTATCATCCAATCTGACTGTCATTTTATCAGCAGTAGTAACGCTTTTGCCTGTATCAGCAAAATAAAAAACACATGAATTTTTGCCATTAAATTTCTTTAAAAGAGCTATTACAGCATCATACTCATCAGATTTATACGATTTGAATTTCAAATATATTTTTTTACAATCATACTCTAATTTATCCGCACTGGAAACAATTATATTATCACAAATAATTTGTTTGGTATCATCATTTTTTTCAGATATTCTGCCATCAACACTAACTATGATGCCAACATCAATTTGTGATTTGATTTCATCGAATTTTTTAGGAAAAACAATAATATCGATGTATCCTGATATATCTTCAACCGTAACATATGCCATATTTTTCAATTGTTTTGTTTCAACAATACGAATAGAATCTATAATACCGAATACTGTAACCTTATCATTTTTTGTTTCATTATTCAAAATAGTATTAATTAATGAATATTTCTTATTAGAATAAATATTTGAAAAACGACTGAGAGGATGCTCTGAAAGATATAAGCCAAGGCTTTCTTTTTCAAAAGCAAGTTTTTTTGATGCATCAAATTCTTCAAGCGGCTCTGAAAAATAATTAAAATTAAAATCAGGAACCTCTTCGTTATCAAAAAAACTAAGTTGATTTTCAACAGACATACGCTTTGAGTGTTGAACATCATTTAAAATTTTATCGTAAACCGACAACATATGGCGTCTTGAATACCCAAAACAGTCAAAGGCACCACTTTTAACTAAGCTTTCAATAGCACGCCTGTTAAGTTCAGCAGATGACAAACGTTCAAGAAAATTAATATAACTTAAATATTTACCATTTTTTTGCCGTTCAGCTGAAATTGCATCAACCAGCTTGGTGCCGACATTCTTAATGGAACCAAGTCCATAATAAATCATATTCCCGTCAGCAACAAAATCATTATCACTGATGTTTACTGATGGTGAAACAACATTCAAACCAAGTCTTGTGCACTCAGAAATATACTCTTTTACTTTTGAAGTATTGAATTTAACGCTACTAAGAAGTGACGCCATAAACGGTGCAGGATAATTAGCTTTTAAATATGCAGTTCTATAAGCAATAACAGCATACCCTGCAGCATGTGATTTATTAAAACCATATTTGGCAAATTCACTCATTTGCTCAAAAATAATTGATGCAGTCCTTTTAGAAATGCCGTTTGATACTGCTCCGTCAATAAAAAGTTTTCTTTCGCTTTCCATTACATCGTATTTCTTTTTACTCATAGCAGCACGTAGAATATCAGCATGACCATAGTCATAACCAGCAAGTTCTCTTGCAATCTGCATAACTTGTTCCTGGTAAACTATACATCCGTACGTATCTTGTAAAATGGGCTTGAGTGTATCTGATAAATATTTGATTTTATCCGGCGATTTTCTGTTTTGTAAATACGTTGGAATTGAATCCATAGGACCAGGTCTGTAAAGTGAAACCGCAGTAATTATATCATCAATACTCTTTGGCTTAAGGCTAATAAGCAGATTGCGCATACCACCACTTTCCAACTGAAATACACCAAACGTATTGCCGCTTCCAAGCATTTCAAAAGTTCGTTCATCGCTCGTTGTTATCTTATTAATATCAAAGTTATGATCATTAAGTTTAATGATTCTTTCGGTTTTATCAATAACTGTGATATTACGTAGGCCTAATAAATCAATTTTTAAAAGGCCAAGTTGCTCAACTTCATTTTTTTGAAATTGAGTAACGATTGTATTATCATTTTTAGCAAGCGGCAAATAATCACTAACAGGACCGT
Organism: Eubacteriales bacterium; assembly: GCA_045604775.1. Classification (GTDB taxonomy): domain Bacteria; phylum Bacillota; class Clostridia; order Oscillospirales; family QAKW01; genus RGIG9041. The sequence goes on along the minus strand of JAZUOQ010000181.1, from coordinate 8,351 downwards.
CAGTTACAACAACACCGGCAGCATGTGTAGAACCATGACGTGGAAATCCTTCTATTGCCATTGCAGTATCGATAAGTTTTTTTATTTGAGCATCGTTTTCATATCTGTTTTTAAAATCTAAATCATTATCAATAACCGACTGTATTGTTATACCGGGTTTTGCAGGAAAGTGTTTAGAAACAGACTCAACAATCGCGTATGGTATCTCAAGTACACGTCCAACATCTTTGACAGCAGCTTTAGCTGCAAGTGTTCCAAAGGTTATTATTTGAGATACAGAACTGTTACCATATTTTTTTATAAGATAATCCAACACTTCTTGACGACGCTCAACACAAAAATCAATATCAATATCCGGCATCGACACACGGCTGGGGTTTAAAAACCTCTCAAATATCAAATTATATTTTATTGGATCTATATCAGTAATCCCAAGACAATACGATACGATTGAACCTGTCGCACTGCCTCTGCCAGGACCCACAGCAATCCCCTCTTTTTTAGCAAAGGATACAAAATCTGCAACAATCAGGAAATAGTCAACAAAATTCATATCACAGATCACTGAAAGTTCATATTCTAGACGATCCGAGTGATCTGTATTACCATATCGATTTTTTAACCCTTTATAGCATAGCATACGCAGATACTCAAAACTATCAGTATTCTGCGGCAACGAAAACTTTGGAAGATGCATATTATCAAAATCAAGTGTGACGTTGCACATATCGGCAATTTTTATAGTATTTTCAACAGCGCGATCGTATTTATCGAAAAGTGCACACATCTCTTTTTGGCTCTTAAGATAAAATTCATCAGTATTAAATGCCAACGGATTATCTTCATGAATACTTTTGCCTATACTTATGCACATAAGTACTTTTTGAGTATATGCATCATTCTTATCTACATAATGAACATCATTTGTGGCTACCAGTTCAATCCCCGTTTCTTCAGATATCGAAACTAAAGCACTTATTATATTTTCATCATCTTCAATAAAGTGATTTTGAAGTTCAAGATAAAAGCCGTCTTTAAAAATATTACGGTATTCTAACGCTTTAAGTTTTGCACTGTTGTAGTCACCATGAAGAATTAGCCTTTGTACATCACCTGCAAGACAACCTGACAAAGCTATAATACCTTCAGAATACTTATTTAATATTTCAATATCGGTACGAGGTTTAAAATAAAAACCAAATATAAAAGAATCTGAAACAATCTTAAGTAGATTATGATAACCAATATCATTTTTTGCAAGTAAGACCAGATGTGTGTATTCAGCGTCAATGCTTCGGTCTTTTTTTAACCTTGAACGAGGCGCCACATAAACTTCACAACCTATAATAGGTTTTATTCCGCGAGCTATGGCTTTTTTATAAAATTCAGCAACTCCATACATCACCCCATGATCAGTTATTGCAACAGAAGATTGACCCAGTGAAGTAACACGGTCAAGTAACGTGTCAATTCGTGCTGCGCCATCTAATAAACTGTATTCTGTATGAACATGAAGATGTACGAAATCATTCATAATTAATCTCCGAGATTACTAGCAATTTCCATTATTTTATTAAGCTTTCTATTAAGACCAGAACGACTAAATTTACCATTACTGACCAAAACAAGCTCATTAAGAGACTTATCCGGGTTATCTTTACGAAGCACAGCAGCTGCTGCAAGATCAGACTCAAGCGAAGAAATTCCAATTTTTTCTTCAATTAGCATAATAGCTTTAATTTGCTCAACTGATTTATTTAGAGTTTTTTCGATATTATGCATCTTTGTATTATTAATACGGTTGCTGTAATTATTCATTTCTTTATAGATTTTGGCATCCATAAAAGAAAAAGCCGAAGTATTAGCACCAATAAGACATAAAAAGCGCTCTATAGCGTCGCTGTCTTTCATATAAACAATATAATTAGATTTTCTGACAACTGTTTTGGCTGGAAAATCCAGACGTTTCATAAAAGATTCAAGACTTTTAGCAAGTTTATAATATGGTGTAGAAATTTCAAAGTGATAACTATTTACGGGGTTTGAAACATATCCCCCTGATAAAAAAGCACCTCTCAAAAATGCATATGAACAACAGGTATTTTCAGTTAATACTGCACTTACAGAAATATTAATACGTCCGTTAACTCTTATAAAATACTTATCATAAAGGTTTTTTAGAGATTCTCCCTCAAGATATGCAATATAATTGTTAACATTTTCATCAAGGCTGAAATATGTATTAAAAACATCTTTCACAAGATGATTTAAAACATTTATAACCATAACATTTTCGGTTGTAAGCTTTAGCTTGTCCTCTGAAATTTGTTGCGCAAAAAGAACCATACCGTAAAGTTGTGCCGATTTACAACAACTTTTTTTTATGGTTTGCTCACATATTTCACACTTGGTATCAAAGGAAAATGACATATTAACCTCTTATTACAATTCGTTTTAATCCTCTATGAATTTAAGTTCACACTCAAGATTAACACCAAACTCATTATAAACTTTTTCCTGTACAAACTTTACAAGACGTCTTACATCTTCACATTTAGCATCACCGGTATTAATAATAAAGCCGGAATGTTTTTTACTAACCTGTGCATCACCAATTGAAGCACCTTTTAAGTTACAATCCTGTATCAATTTGCCGGCAAAATGCCCCTCCGGACGCTTAAAAACAGAACCTGCACTGGGATAATCAAGAGGCTGCTTGTTTTTACGCGCTGTTTGAAATTCGAAAATGATATCAAGAGATTTTTCTCTATCACCGGGTTCAAGACAAATTTGAGTAGAAAGTATTATATAATTTTTATCAGAAAAAAATGAGTGTCTGTAGCCAAAACAATGATCAAATGAACTAAGTGTGCAAATATCGCCCTTATCATCAATATATTCTGTTTTGCAAACACAATCCGACATCTGACCACCGTAAGCACCTGCGTTCATAAAAACTGCTCCGCCGACACTACCGGGTATACCGTATGCAAATTCCATTCCGGTATATCCGTTATCAACAGTAAACTTTGAAGCCTTGGCAAGCATAACACCTGCACCAAAAGTAAAGATGCCATCTTTAAACGAAATCTCATTTAGCTTGTCTGTTTTTATAATTAAAGTTTTGAGTCCTTTATCTGAGAAAACTACATTTGAACATCTGCCAAAAACATAGTATTTTATACCCTTCAAGTTACAATACTTAACAATAGAAGCAACTTTTTTTACACTATCAGGATAACAGACAATCTCAGCAGCACCACCGATTTTAAAAGTCGAAATATCTTTAAGAGAAACGTTTGTTGAATACTCTATATTGTTTTCCTTTAAAAAATTTATCATCAAGTAAAACTCTCCATCTAAAATAATGACATTTGACTAGTTCTTGGTATATCTCCGAAAACGCCGGCCTCATCAAATAAGTCAAGTATAGTTGCAGAAACACCCGTACGTGTTCTGAATTCTTCTTGAGAAATGTATGGACCGTCTGCGCGTGCTTTTACAATGTTTTCAGCAGCACTGTCTCCGACTCCACTAAAAACCGAAAACGGCATCCTGATTTTTCCATCCTCGATTTTAAAATCAAAAGCTTCAGACTTATAAACATCAACAGGTAAAAATTCAATACCACGAGCCATAGCCTCTACAACTATTTGATATGTAGTGACAACTTCGGCATCTTTTTGCTTCAGTTTGCCTTGAGACTGAAGATTTGAGATAACCTCACTTATATAACTTTTACCTTTCATAACATCTACAGCATTAAAACCGTCCGGTCGAACAGAAAAATAAACAGTATAAAATTCAAGAGGTCTGTTGATTTTATACCAACCTAGACGCATTGCAGAACTAACATCTGCCGCCCCACGCGCTTTTTGGAAACATATATTTGATCTTCATACACGAATCAATATACCACTCAGGAACATCATGCTTCCTCATCTCATCAATCATATCCTCAGTAAGCATTTTTGTTGCTTTACCTTTACGAACGATTTCCATAATTTTAAAAGCAAGACCTTTATCAAGGCCTTTATGAATTAAATAAACCATAATGTTATCACGTGTACCTATAACATCTGCGATTTTACAGGTACCGTTTTTGATCAGTTCCTGAGCATTACCTATCCAAACATCAGTACCATGTGAAAGGCCTGAAATCTGTAAAAGTTCTGAAAAATTCTTAGGTTTAGCTTCCATCATCATTTGACGAACAAAATTTGTTCCCATCTCGGGAAGTGCAAGCGTTCCGGTTTCACAATTGATATCTTGTGCAGTAACACCAAGTTTATCTGGACTGGTAAGCAAACTGTAAACTTCTTTATCATTCATAGGGATGTCTTCAAACTGCATATCCTGAATATCATTCAAATATTTAAGCATTGTAGGAACATCGTGCCCAAGTATATCTAATTTAAGAATAGTATCATGCAAAGAATGGAAATCAAAATGTGTAGTAAGAATATCACTGGTTTGATCATCCGCTGGATGTTGGATGGGGCAAAAATCGTATACACTGTATTTTTTAGGTATAACGACCATGCCACCGGGGTGCTGTCCGGTAGTACGTCTTACACCTACACAACCTTCAACTAGACGTTGTAACTCAGCTTTGTTACATACCATTTCTTTTGACTCAAGATACTTTATGACAAAACCATATGCTGTTTTATCTGCAAGTGTACCTATAGTACCTGCTTTAAATACATAACCTTCACCAAAAAGCTCTTCAACATATTTATGAGCTTTTCCTTGATATATACCCGAAAAATTTAGGTCAATATCCGGAACTTTATCACCTTTGAAACCAAGGAAAGTTTCAAAGGGTATATCATGACCGTCCGTCTTAAGGCGAGAACCGCACACGGGGCAATTTTTGTCTTCAAGGTCAAAACCGGAACCGACCGATCCATCATAGATAAATTCGCTGTATTTGCATTTCGGACACAAATAATGAGGAGCAAGAGGATTAACCTCAGAAATACCAACCATTGAAGCCACAAAAGACGAACCAACCGAACCTCTTGAGCCAACAGAAAAACCATCATCATTAGACTTTTTAACAAGCTTTTGTGCAATCATATACATAACAGAGTAACCGTTATTAATGATGGAATCCAATTCACGCATAAGACGTTCTTCAACATATTCGGGTATCGGATCACCATAAATCTTTTTGCAGTTACTGATGGCTATATCACGGAGTTCTTGTTCACAGCCCTCAAGTTCAGGAGCATGCATTCCCTCAGGAATAGGAAGAATTTCTTCAACCATATCAGCAATAAGATTTGTATTATCTACAACCACTCTATGAGCATCATTTTTGTCGAGATAAGAAAACTCATTAAGCATATCATCAGTACTACGGAAATATAGTGGTGGTTGTGTATCGGCATCAGTAAACCCTTGACCAGCCATTAGAATTCTTCTGAAACATTCATCTTCCTTATTTAGAAAGTGAACATCACCAGTCGCGACAACCGGTTTGTTCAAATTATCGGCAATTCTAATTATCTTAATATTTATATTTTGTAATTCAAGTTCACTGGCAACAACACCATCCCTTACAAGATACATATTATTACCGATCGGTTGAACTTCAAGATAATCATAAAATTTAGCAATTGCAATACTATTTTCAATAGGATCACCATTAAGAACGCTTCTGTAAAGTTCTCCAGCTTCACAGGCACTTCCAACGATAATACCTTCTCTCAGTTGCTGAATCTCACTTCTATACATAAGTGGTTTGCGGTAAAAATGATCAATTTCAGAATGTGTTACAAGCTGATATAAATTTTTAAGACCTATCTTATTTTTGACGAGTAAAATTATATGGTACCTTGAAACATCTTTTGATTTAAAATCAAATTCAGGGTTTTTATAATACGCACCAGTAATGTTTACCACATTTTTATCTAAAAGAACTTTAAAAATGCGAGCAAGCATAACAGCATCGTCTATTGCACGATGGTGATTAAAGTCAGAAAAACCTAAATACTCAGCAACAATATTGAGTTTAACCTTATCTAATTCAGGAAAAGCTTTTCTGCAAAGAGGTACAGTATCAATCTGTCTGTAATCGAATTCATATCCGCACTCAAGTACGGCAAAATCAATAAATGAACAGTCAAATTTAGAATTATGAGCAACAAGCGTCGGATATTCACCGCAAAAATCCATAAAAGATTTTATTGCATCTGAAATCATTGGTGCATCCTTAACCATTTCATCAGTGATTCCGGTTAATTTTGTTATCTCTTCCGGAATATGTTTTTGTGGGTTTACAAAAGTTTGAAATTTATCACAAATCACACCCGCTCTGACTTTACATGCACCGATCTCTGTGATTTTTTCTGTTTTACTGTTAAGCCCTGTAGTCTCAATATCAAAAATAATATATTCATCATTGAAACAATCATCAACAAGATAACCCTCTACACCGTATATCATCTTAACATTATTCTGAACAGCAGCAGCCTGAGCAGCAGGATAAGCTTGAAGGCTGCCGTGATCTGTAATAGCTATAGAAGTATGTCCCCAGGATGCAGCAAGGGAAACAAAATCAGCAATATCATTTGTTGCATCCATTGCTGACATATTGCTGTGAAGATGAAGTTCAACACGCTTCTTTTCTGATGTATCTTGTCTTTTAATGCGTTTAGCTGACGCAATATGTTTTGCATTTAAAACATAATCATCTTCATATTTATCATATGTTATATCACCAGTTACAGCAATACACTTACCTGATTTAAAATTCCCTTCAATTTCATCAGCTTTTTCCATATTTGCCGTCAACTTAACAACAATAGAATCAGTTGTATCAAATAAATATATAAAACACCGCTTACTTTTTTTGTCAAATGTAGGTTTTGAGTCATATTTAAATATTTCACCGACAACTGTAACATTTTGAGTATAAGTTTTATTACTATCTTTTAGAAGCGTAAAGTTACTACCTATTTTGCTGCCGAGAATCATATTATCTTCAACTTTAAATGGAGTTGTTACAACAAGCGGACCTTTATTTGAAGGGCGTCTGTATGGTGTATCAGCTGCATTATTTTCTTTTTTTGTCACTGGTTGTATATCTCGTTTTTCAGGTGGTGGTGAAGGTAAGTTATCACTAGTATAAAAATCAGAGCGTAGCACAGGAATATCATTATCTGAAAATTGCAGTTTTACACTAAATGATTTACCATATCTGGTTTTTATAATTTCAGATAAATCACGTTCAACATTCATATCTTTTAAAATTGCAAATCCACCATGGCACAAATTTACACTTAACGTATCACCATTTATTTCTATACTGGAATCATTAAAAAAACCATTGGCAACAGGATTTTGTGATTTTAAATCGTATAATATATCATTCCAATGTTCTACAGCTAAATCAATTCCATCAAATCTATAATTTACTATAAAATCAGAAAGTTTATATGCATTTTTCACTTTATCTTTAAAAGCTAAAAGCAAAGAATGGTTGACATAATTTTTAAAGATTATGTCAACCTTAAGCTTTCTATATTCGGTATTAGCAACGGCTTTTGTAACCAGTGATTTATCATAGAGTACAAGTTCTTCATTGCTAAATTCACAACGATTAAAAAGCTTTAATAATATTTTTTCAGACATTTTAACACCTTAAATTTTTTCTATTTCCTGCATAAATACTTCGAAAATCTTATCATAAGAAACTTTTTTATAAATTTCGCCTTTTTTGAAAATCAAACCTTCATTCTTACCACCTGCTATACCTATATCAGCCTCACGTGCCTCGCCCGGACCATTAACAGCACACCCCATAACTGCAACCTTGATTTTCTTGTTGCAGTTAACTAGAGCATTCTCGATTTTTTCAGCAAGTGGAATCAGGTCTATCTGACATCTGCCACAAGTCGGGCATGAAATAAATTGAACTTTATTATCTGTCATATCAAGAGCATTTAATATATCGTATGCAGCTTTAACTTCACGCACCGGATCAGCCGTAAGCGATACTCTTATTGTATCACCAATACCATCAGCTAAAAGTGATCCAATACCTATAGAATTTTTTATGACACCTAATCGCTCAGTTCCAGCTTCTGTTACTCCTAAATGAAGCGGATAGTCACAAATCGAAGCAAGTTTTCTATAGCCATCGATCATAATTTTAACATTTGAAGATTTTATTGAAATTACAATATCATCAAAATCAAACTTTTCCAATAAAGAAACATGATACATCGCACTTTCTACAAGCGCATCAGCTGTTACGACACCATATTTATTAAGTATATGTTTCTCAAGCGAACCTCCATTAACACCAATTCTTATCGGTATGCCCTTTAATCTGCAAGCGT
>JAZUOQ010000180.1:0-3920 GCA_045604775.1 Eubacteriales bacterium | reverse complement strand
GCATTGAAGTTATCTGCGCTGACTTGCAAAAAGATAACTTCGGTTTGTTGGATACGGAGTACGATGAATTACTCGGCAAGGTAGATACCGTTATCAACTGTGCTGCAAGTGTAAAGCATTATGGCTCGTACAAGTATTTCTACGAAGCGAATGTAGAGACCACTAAACGCTTAATAGAGTTCTGCAAAGAGGCAGATGCAAAACTGATTCATACTTCTACGCTTAGTGTTTCAGGTAATACCTTTGGTGATGCATTTGACGGTTATATCAGCGAAACCGAAAAGCATTTTTACGAGAGTAGCTTATATATTGAGCAACCGCTTGAAAATGTTTACGGAAGAAGTAAGTTTGAGGCAGAAAAAGCCGTGCTTGATTCAATGTGTGATGGTTTGGAAGCAAACATTATGCGTATGGGTAACCTAACCAACCGCATTAGTGACGGACATTTTCAAAAGAACCACGAAAGCAACGCATTTTTGCAAAGGGTCAAAGGTGTATTGGAACTCGGTTTGTTCCCTGAATATTTAATCAAGGACACCAACTATTCCGAGTTTACACCTATTGATGAAGCCGCAAATGCAGTTATGACGATTGCCCGTCACTTCAGCACAGAGCAGACAGTATTCCATATCAACAGTATTGAGGTTGTGTATTTTGATAAGTTGGTTAATATTATCAATCAGCTTGGATATGATCTTAAACTTGTAAATGGTACTATATTCACCGAAGCTTTGCGCCAAACCGCTAAGCAGACAGGCATGGAGCATATCTTTGAAACCTTTATCAACGATATGGATGAAAACGACCAACTCAACTACGATAGCAACATCCGTATTGAAAACGATTTTACGGTGCAGTATCTGAAACAACTCGGCTTTGAATGGTCTGATATCGGTATTGATTACTTGCGTAAATATGTTGAGTATTTTAAAAAGATTGGGTATTTTAATTAGAGGGATTAGCATGAGCGAATATCAAATGTTGCGTGAAGAAACAATGGATAAAATGAATAAGCAGGATCAATTAACTCAGTTTGCTTATACAACGACTGCTGCAATTTGGTCATTAGCATTAACGGTAAAGAACGAGTGGATACTGTTGATAGCTTTGCTTATAACTATTCCAATTTCTCTACGTATTGTGAAATTGAGGATGGATTGTGCGTTTTTAGCCGCATATATGTCTGTGTATTTAGAAAAGCATATAGATATTAAATGGGAAAGTAATAATAAATTGTACTGCGATAAACATCCTCGCGGGAAAACACAAGGTATATTTTATGTTTTTTCGAAATTCGATTTTGTTTTCATAACTCTTATTACCAGTTTTTTGTTTTGGTTTATGCGTATGGATAATTTATTGGTTAATAATTGGTTTTTAACAAGCCTGTTGATCTCATTTCAAACAGTGATATTAGTAGTTGAAATTTGCATTGTTGTGAATTTTTATAACTTTGCAAAGCACAGAAACAACTATTACAATCAATGGAAAGAAACATTACAAAAAAACGGTGAAACAAATGAAAAACTATAATTTATATAACCACACTCCTGTTTACACAACCAAGGGATTACTTGGTTTTTGTGTAACGGAGTATGGAGAAAAAGAAGCGTTTGCTTATCAAAACAGAAGACAAGATATTTCTATAAGTTTTACCGAATTTAAAGAACAGGTAAATGCTTTTGGCACGTATCTTTTCAGTGAAGGATTTAATGGTAGTCATATTGCTGTATTTGGCGAAAACAGTTATGAATGGATTTTGACTCATTTTGCTGTTACTTGCGGTGGCAATGTAATTGTTCCAATTGATAAAGAACTGGATGCAGAAAGTATTGCTGAATTATTGACAGATAGTGAAAGTAAGGTGCTTGTATATTCAAATACATATGCAGACATTGTCGAGCAACTTCAAGCTAAACTGCCTGATATAACCTATATCAATATGAAGGATATTCCTGCTTGCATTGAAAGAGGGAATCAGTTAATTGCTAACGGATATACCAACTATATCAATGCTGAGGTTAGCAAAGATGATTTAGCGTCTATTGTTTACACATCGGGAACCACAGGCAAAAGTAAAGGCGTTATGCTCACTCATAACAATTTTTGCTCTTGTATGTATGGTGCTTGTTGCAATGTGCTGCTGACCGGTCCGTCTCTGCTTGTATTGCCGTTGCATCACACCTTTGGTTTAGTGGCAAGTGTATTTGCGGTTATGTTTTATGGGTACTCCATTTACATAAACAAAAGCCTTAAAAAATTGCCCGATGATTTTAAAAAGTGTAAACCACAGCATTTATTTGCAGTGCCGCTGATTGTGGAAACTCTCTATAAAAATATATGGGCAACAGCTAAAAAGCAAGGCAAAGACAAGGCGTTGAAGATACTTATAAAAATCAGTGATGCACTGCTTAAATGCAAAATCGACTTGCGCAAGGTGCTTTTTAAATCTGTTATTTCTGCCTTTGGTGGTAATCTTGATCTAATTATTTGTGGTGGCGCACCGCTCAGCCCTGATCTGATAAAAGGATTTGACGATCTTGGCATAACCGTGCTTAATGGTTATGGCATTACCGAATGTGGTCCGATTGTTGCCGTTAACCGTAATAAGTTCAATGTAGTTGGTAGCGTTGGCTTGCCCTTGTGTTGCAATGAAGTTAAGATTGCCGATGATGGTGAAGTTCTGGTTAAAGGCGATAATGTGATGTTAGGTTATTACCATAACGAAGCCGAAAACGAAAATGTCTTTGTTGATGGTTGGTTTAGAACCGGAGATATTGGCGAAATTGTTGAATATGGAGCATTACATATCACAGGCAGAATAAAGAATCTTATCATACTTGGCAATGGTGAAAATATCCCTGCTGAGTCTATTGAACAAGAGCTATATACTATCTCTTATGTAAAAGAGTGTATTGCTTTCGGCAAAGATAATGTCATCATTGTAGAGGTTTATCTTGATGAAGATGTTGCCGATGCAAAAGATAGAATTAACACTGATATTCAAGCGGTTAATCAACGTTTACCGCAGATTAGGAATATCGGTCAAGTTGTCATAAGGGATACCGAATTTCCTAAGACCACAACAAAGAAAATAAAGCGTAATTACGGAGGTCAATAAAATGATAGAAAAACTCACAAAAATTATTTGCGAACACACAGGCAATGACGATATTACCATAACTGAAGATACAATTTTAATTGCTGATTTAGGACTTAATTCTCTTGATTTAGTTAATCTTGCTTGCATTGTTGAGGATGAGTTTGATATTGAAATCCCCGATAGAGCCATTAAGGATTTTAAAACCGTTGGCGATGTTATCGCTTTTATTGAAAAGCAATGAAATGGTATAAATACGATATTCGGGATTTAACCGATGCCGAATATAATAAATGGTATTTGCTGATGAACACCGACAAGCAACGCCGCGTTGACAGGTTTCGCTTTGTCGATGATAAAAAACGAACTGTCGCCGGCGAAATGCTCGCTCGAAAAGCTATAGCCGAATGGTGCAGTGTTGCACCCGAAAGCATAACTTTTGGCATAAAAGAACACGGCAAGCCTTATGCAAAAGACTTAGCCGTGGAGTTTAACATTAGCCATTCTGGTGATATGGTTGTCTGCGCAGTTGATGATAAACCAATCGGTATCGATATCGAACAAATCCGCCCCATTGATCTAGCGGTAGCCAAACGTATCTGCACAAATGAAGAACTGCTATACCTGTTCGGTCATACACCTACAGAGCAAGATTTCACGTATACCACCAACGCGGAGATCCTAACTAGCTTTTTTAAACTCTGGACAGCAAAAGAAGCATATGGGAAATGCATGGGGACTGTCATTGACAACATTAAAGTTGATACCAACAAAATAACTGCACCAAAATTCGTGTGTAGTAATTACACATTTACAATAT
>JAZUOQ010000179.1:0-6268 GCA_045604775.1 Eubacteriales bacterium | reverse complement strand
AGATCTTCCCGGTTATGGCTATGCTAAAGTGTCATATGAGGAAAAACGCAAATGGTCTATTTTTATGGAAGACTACTTTCGCTTCGAAAGTGATAAACGTCTTGCAATTTCGGTAGTTGATTTACGTCATGGTGCAACTGAACTCGACGTACAAATGGGTCAGTATCTGTATGATGCAGAAATTCCGTTTATCATTGTTGCTACTAAAGCAGATAAACTTTCGAAAACTGCACAGTCAGCAAATCTAAAAAAACTGAAAGAAGTGTACGATTTTGAAAATGCAGTTGTTATTCCTTTTTCTTCCCAGTCAAAGCTGGGTAGGGAAGAGGTGCTTAGTTACATAGAAAAAGTTTTGGGTGAATAACATTGAATTTGTTAAATAATATTACAAGTTATTTCTCTGATATATTGTATGTACTGCCCGTGATATTTATATCTCTTACATTTCATGAGTGTGCACATGGTTTTATTGCATATAAACTCGGAGATCCTACCGCTAAAAGTGAAGGAAGACTTTCTTTAAATCCGTTAAAACATATTGATCCAATGGGTTTTTTGATGATGATAGTTGTCCGTTTTGGTTGGGCAAAACCTGTACCTGTAAACCCACTATATTTTAAAAATCCAAAAAAAGGTATGATGTTTACGGCAATCGCAGGTCCTATTTCAAACTTGCTTATTGCATTTATAAGTTCTTTTTTTGCGATATTTTTCTTTTTTTGTGCGTATTCCTCAGAGTTTATATTATTTGAAATTTTAAATACTTTTTTTACACTTATGACTATGCTTAACATCGGTCTTGCAGTGTTTAACCTTATTCCTGTTTATCCACTGGATGGGTCACGAATTTTAGGATATTTTATGCCGAATTCATTTAATAATTTTATGATAAAATACGGTAATTATATCTATATAGTTTTCTTTGTACTTGTAATAACTACTGATGTTATAAGTTCCGGAATTTACACTGTGCAACGATTTTTTGCAGACATATTGGTAAAAGTATGGCAGTATCCGGCATATTATTTTTATCGTTTGTTTTTTTAGGAGGAAGCATTTATGGAACGTCCCGTTTTTAAATTAAATGTATTTGACGGTCCCCTTGATCTGCTTTTATTTCTTATTTCTAAAAACAAGGTTTCCATATATGATATACCCATTGCGCTTATACTTGAGCAGTATATGGAGTATATTGAGGATCTTAAAAAAATGGATCTTGAGGTTTCAAGTGAATTTATTGAAATGGCAGCAAACCTAATGTACATTAAGTCTAAAATGCTTCTTCCGCAGCCTGAGGAGGAAGAAGAGGACCCGCGTGAACAACTCGCTCGTTCGCTTGCTGAGTATAAGCGTTATAAAGAGATTATTGAACCGATGCGTACACTTAATGCAAAAGCAGGTATAACATATGTTCGACAGATGCAGGTTATTGAGTTTGACAAAAAACATACTCGTGTTTATGAAACATCAAAGCTTGAAGATGCTTACCGCACTGTTATGCAACGCCTTGAGTATATCAAGCAGTCCCCCATTGGTAATTTTAAGGGCATTGTCGGACGACAGATAGCATCTGTTAAAACAAAGATTATAACTGTTCTCAGAAGTCTTGCACGTATGAAACGTGTTAGTTTTTTATCATTGTTTAATACTGCAAAAACGCGTTCTGATATAATTGCAACATTTCTTGCTGTACTTGAACTTTCTAAGAATGACAGAATTAGTATTGACGATTCTTCCAATGAGATATATATAAACGTAAACGAAAGGGAAACCGAAAATGGAATTTGATTTTATGACAGGTGCTATAGAGTCTATTCTTTTTGCAAGTGGTGAGCCTATTGAAGCATCAAAACTAGCTCAGACACTTGAAACAGATACCTCAGTTTTGGAAAATGTAATTGACGGTATGATAGACATGTATGAAAAGGAAGGACGCGGTATAACAATACTCAAATTAGATAATAACTATCAAATGTCTACACGTAGCTTTTATGGTGAAATAACAAAACGTGCACTTGATCACAGACGTAATACACCTCTTTCAAATGCAGCATTAGAAATACTTGCAATCGTTGCATATAATCAGCCAGTAACAAAGGGATATATAGAACAGATACGCGGTGTTGACTGTTTTTACGGCATCAACTCTCTTATAGAAAAAGGACTTCTTGAAGAGCGTGGCAGACTTGATGCTCCGGGTAGACCACGTTTGTATGGTACAACATCTGATTTTTTGCGTTGTTTCGGCATTGAATCAATTGATAAACTACCTCCTCTTCCGCAAATAGATGCACCTCTTATCCTTGAGGATGATGCACAGCAGGTAATTAAAATATGACAGCATTGATAATTGTATTGGTAATTGCATTTATCTTATTTTTACCTGTATCACTTGTTTGCGGTTATGATGGTGATTTTAATTTATATATTCGAATTTTATTTTTGAAAATTCCGCTAACCCATAAATCGTCCCCCAAAAAATCAAAACCTAAAAACAAAAACGCTGAAAAACCTGTTAAAACTAACGGTGAAAGTTTTTTATCAAAGTTTAAAACACTTCTCGATATTATAGCAATAGTTTGCAAGCGTATGCATCTTGCAGTAGTGATTAAAAATATCACTGCTAAAATAACTGTTCGTACAGAAGATCCGTGTACAACAGCGTTGATATACGGCGGTATAAGTTCAGTGCTGTATTCATCTGTTAACCTTCTTGAAAAAGGATTTAGAATAAAAGAACGTGAAATCGTATTGAACGTTGATTACACAGACGGGATGTGTGATGTGTATTTAAATATCGTGATCACTACTTTTTTATTAAGATTACTCATTTTCTTGATATTATCACTCAAGGATGGTACAATAAAATTAGTTAACAAAAAGGAGAAATAAAATGGCAGAACA
Organism: Eubacteriales bacterium; assembly: GCA_045604775.1. GTDB lineage: Bacteria > Bacillota > Clostridia > Oscillospirales > QAKW01 > RGIG9041. The sequence goes on along the minus strand of JAZUOQ010000179.1, from coordinate 3,364 downwards.
TGTTGAAAAAGTTCTCAATAACGCAATCGACGGTATAAAAAAAATGATAGATGTTGACAGTGTTATCGGTACACCTGTAAAAATTTCCGATACAACAACTATCATACCTGTAACCAAAGTTTCAATTGGATTTGTTTCTGGTGGTTCAAGTTTCGGAAAGGTGCCTGCCAATGAAAATTTCGGTGGCGGTGCCGGCGGCGGCGCAAAAATCACCCCTATTGCTTTTTTGGTTGTATCTGGTGAAAATGTGCGTCTTGTAAGTGTTTCTGATTCACCTGATCAGACTGATAAATTGCTCACAAAAATACCTGAAGTGATTGATCAAATAAGCGGTTTTATCAAAAAGAAAGCGGATAAAGAGTAATAATATCCTTCACCTGTCAATATAAAATATATTGACAGGTGATATGATTGAAAAGATACATAATTTCATTACTGGTTGTTATAGTCTTTACTGTTAGTGCTGTTCCGGTAAATGCATATAGTGCACAATCAATGGTACTTATAGAGAAAAACACGCTTGAAATACTGGACTCTGTCAACTGTGAAAAACAGTTACCCATGGCATCTACTACAAAGATAATGACAGCACTTGTCGTGCTTGAAAATAGTAATCTTGATTCAAATGTAAGAATTCCTGATGTTGCAGTGGGCGTAGAGGGATCTTCAATGTATTTGATAAAAGATGAAGTGCTGACTGTTCGTGAACTTCTTTACGGTCTTATGCTTACCTCGGGTAATGATGCAGCAAATGCACTTGCATATTATGTTGGACATGGGAGTGTAGAAGCATTCGTTTCAATGATGAATGAGAAATCGGCATCTCTTGGTCTTGTTAACACAAATTTCACAAATCCATCGGGGCTTCCTGATGACAATCATTATACAACAGCTTTTGAACTGGCTATTATTACTGCAGTAGCTCTTGATAATCCTATATTTGTTGAAATAGTATCGACAAAAACAATAAAAATTTCGTATAACGGCAATGATAATGGTCGTACGCTTATAAATCATAATAAATTGTTGAATTTGTATGATTATGCAATTGGTGTTAAAACAGGTTTTACTAAAAAAGCAGGACGTTGCCTTGTAGGAGCAGCTAGGAAAGATGGTGTTACGCTTATATGTGTAACCCTCAATGCTGGTGATGATTGGAATGATCATATGACAGCATTTGAATATGGATTTTCTCAAGTATCGCAAGTAACCCTTATAAGCGCAGGTGAGCTTGAAGTAGATTTAAAAACGCCGGATGGTATACCAATTACAGCTACAAATGCAAACACTTTGACTTCTGTTTTGTACAATGGAACGGATGTTACATATACTATAAATGCTGAAAAATTTATATATGCACCTAAAACATCAGGTGATCAAGTAGGTACGGTAAAATTCTTTGCCAATGGTAAACAGGTTGGGTGCGATACATTACATATTAAGCAAACACTTGATGCGCCGATTAAAAAGGAACTTTTAATCACGCGCATTATAAATAAAATAAAGGATTTTTTAAAAAGGAAATAATAATGGCAGAACTTGTTAGAATTCAAAAATATCTTGCCGACTGCGGAATTTGTTCGCGACGCGCTGCTGAAAAACTAATTGAAGAAGGCAGAGTCACTGTCGGAGGAAAACGTGCTGTTCTCGGTGATAAGGTACCTGTTGGATCTACTTCGGTCCGTGTGGATGGTGAGCAGATTTATCCGCGCAAAAAAGAATATAAATATTTTATGCTCTATAAACCGCGCGGCTATGTAACCACTGCGAATGATGAACTGGGCAGAAAATGCGTTACCGATATTTTGTCAAGGGAACGTTCGCGTCTTTATCCTGTCGGAAGACTTGATAAGGATAGTGAAGGTCTTATATTAATGACGGATGACGGCGATCTTGCAAATAAACTTATGCATCCTAAAAACCGTATTCCTAAAACATACCGCACAATAGTTCGCGGTAAGGTCTTGGCAGATCAACTACACACTCTGACAAACGGTGTATATCTTGAAGAACTTGATTATACTACATCATCAGCCGATGTTGATGTTCATGAGGTTAGGGAAGACAAAACAATTCTTCTGATTACGATCTATGAGGGTAAAAACAGACAAATACGCAGAATGTGTGAAGCAGTTGGTCTTGAAATTATGCGTTTAAAACGCGAAAAAATTGGTAAACTTTCGATAGGTACACTTAATGCAGGGCAGTATCGTAAGCTTAATGAAAAAGAAATTACTTATCTGAAAAACCTATGAGGATAAAAATGAAAAATTCAGCAATTATAATTTTTACAGTTTTGGTGCTTTGTATTACTCTTTGTGGCTGTGATTTCATTTCATCGGAGAAAAACAGCATCGGTAAAACCAATAACACGGTCATTTCTGTTTACAATGCACTTGTAGATAATTTTACTCTTCGCGAAAAAACAGGTTATGATCTCTATGGAATAGAACTTACTGTTAATAGTGAAAATGTAGGTACTTATACCTACATTTATACCGATAAACGACCGGATGATTTGAAGTACTCTGATATTCTTGTCGTTGAAATCAATAACCGTACAGGAAGAATTGAGAAATTTTCCGCTCCGGACTATGCAACATACGGTGATAAGCCTTATGATGTGATAAAGAACGCAATACCTATCGATCCGTCATATTTCGGTATTGATTCCGATAAAGCCATGTCAAATGCTGCAAAAGCGCATTTTGGTGAAAATTTCATATATAACTATGTTCAGCTTTCCGTCTTGTATGAAAATGGAAATCCTGTGTATAAAGTCTCACATATATCTCTTGTCAATAACTGTTCTTATAATAGTACGGTTGATGTGATGACAGGAAATGTTATTTCTACCTCGGTGGAGGAACTTTAGTATAATGAAAAAAACTGTTAATTTAATATTTATAATCATTATTGTTTTAAACGTTTTCAGTTGTACATATAAAACATCTCCTGATATTGATATAAAACTTGAAAGTGTTCAGTCAATTGATTTTAAAAGGACTGCTTTTTCAACTGAAACGCCCTTTGGCAGAGATTATTTTGTTAAGTCTGTTACAGATGCAAATGATGTCAAAGCCCTTCTTGAATGGATTGAAGGACTTAAGTTAGAAAAGCAGCAGGCTATAGAAATACCAACTGAAAATGTTGAATATCTTATGATATTAAATGGTGTCAAAAACCATAAGCTTATTTTCTTTGATAACTATGTTGTTTATGATTCCATCGCTTATACCTATGAAAATCAATCCAAAATAACTGAGGTTTCTAAGATGTATAATATGCTTAATTATGAGGAAAAATCTACAGAACTCAACATTTTGGGGGACTAATGAAAAAAATTACAGTTTTGTTATCTGCT
>JAZUOQ010000178.1:0-1679 GCA_045604775.1 Eubacteriales bacterium | reverse complement strand
GTATTCTGACCGCGAGAGTTATAGGTAAACTCTGTACGATGATTCATCGAATCGGTAACACTCTCTACCTTGCCCAGTGCGTTATAGGTGTAAGTTGTTGCCTTACCCATTGCATCGGTCACGGTGAGAGGCTGATTGAGGCAGTTATAAACTGTTTCACTGATAATATTTCCCTTTGCGTCGGTAGTCTTGATAACATTACCATTTCCGTCGTAGGTTGTTGTAAACACGTTACCGCGCGCGTCTGTGATAGTAGTTCTTCTACCGAGTGCATCATAGCCGTAACGAATGATGTTATTAAGAGCATCCTTTACCGATACACACTGATTAAGAGCGTTGTAGGTGTAGGTCGTAATGTGTCCGAGTGCATCCTTGACCGTGAGCAGATTGTTATTTGCATCATAGGTGTAGGTGGTTACGTTGCCATTTGCATCGGTTGCAGTCAGTCTATTACCGTAATCATCGTATGTATAGCTCTTTGTATTACCAAGAGAATCGGTCTCGGAAAGAAGATCTCCCGACTTTGAATATACATACACCGTTGTTCCTGCCGTAGCGTTGACAACACGAGTGGGCTTGGACATCGCATTATACTGATATCTGGTGAGATTTCCCTTATCATCGGTAATTGTCAGCACGTTGCCAAGGTTATCATAGGTCTTGGTAACAACTGCGCCCTTGGGATTTGTTTCTTTGACTACATTACCTACTGCATCATATTCATACTGAACGAGCGCACCATCGGAAAACCGCTTAGAAATTACTCTACCTGCATTGTCGTAGGTAATATTAGTGACGTTATTTACCTGATCGGTAATCTTAACTGTTCTGTCCTCACCGTCAAACTCATAGCGAATGGTATGACCGTCCGGAAGAGTAATAGCATCGTTCTTCATATTGCCATTATACGAATATTCGGTTGTATTACCGTTTGCATCGGTGACAGATGTTTTCTGGTAGTTGCCGTCATAAGTATTAACAATGGTTTTACCGTTAGCATCGACTGTGCGAAGCAGGTTCCCACTATTGTCATAGAAATACTGCGTCACCTTATCATCAGCATCGGTAACAGCGCTTACTTGACCAATAGTATTGTGAGTATATCTTGTGGTATTACCCATCGCATCGGTCTGAGATTTAAGCAAACCGCCCTCGTAAGAATATACAACGGCATTTTTATTTCCTACTTTCTTAGTGGCCGGCATACCGTTTGCATCGTAGGTATAAATACTTACTGTACCTCTTATATCAGTATGCTGTGTCATCTGATTTTTACCATTGTACACAAAGGTCTCCTCAGGAACAACACCGTTAATGGCGGGATAACGGATTTTTGTTACATTACCCTTTGCGTCATAGGTAAAGTAGGTCGTATTACCGTTTCTGTCGGTTACCTGAGCGGGTTTATTAAAGCTATTGTAGGTCTTGGTGACAGAATTGCCCTTAGCATCGGTCTCCTTGATAACATTGTAGCGGTCATCATACTCATATGTCTTGGCATTTCCGTTTTCATCAATATGTCGAATCATATAGACTATTTATAAAGCACCCACAAAAAATCTATGGTTTATCGCAACAAACAGCTTGTGTCATAGAAACTGAACGGCAGGAAGTTTTTGCTTTGTGCCGTTATAATGTTTTAGTAAAGTGTAGAAAAAGTGATAATTTTATGCTATAAT
>JAZUOQ010000177.1:0-2204 GCA_045604775.1 Eubacteriales bacterium | reverse complement strand
GCAAGACGCACTTCCTTCAGCATATCTTCCATATTTTTATCGGTCAGAGTGCCTTTTCCGACAACATCGCGCAATGCTTTATTCAGACGATCACTCAAAGAATCAAAAGCCATAATTTTCTCCTTGTTAAATCCTTATTATCATATACGATGATGCCATTTTTGTCATTGCACAAAAACCCGGGCGTTTTCACGTGACATACTTACAAAGCGTTCAGCCTTTACGGTAATATTGATTCCATCAACAAAAAAGTTGGTTTTTCTTGTGTGAATACCGTTTTTAATGTCAAGGGTTTGGCAGTGTGAAACGGGTGTTAAGGTACTTAAATTAAGTTCGGTACCGTTTACACTAACAACAGTATAAAGTGGGTTAGGTGCATTAACCGATTCACGCCAGTTGCTGTTTTCAGCCAAGTCAAAAAAGCCTGCTAAATTTACTGCAACAAGCTCATTAGCGCTATATTCCTCCATAGTACCCCGATAACCCATAAAGCCGTTGCCAAGCAAAAATTTACTGCCGTGCTTTTCAATATCCTCAATTTCAAAGCTGTTTTTTTTAATAAGCCAATTTGACATATAGGTCCCCTCGCAAAATTATTTCTCATATTATTATACTAAAATGGAATATTTAAGTAAATCAAATAAACAATTCATTTTATAAAAATAGCAGATGAGTTTTTATGCTCATCTGCTTTAAAACTATCTACAAGTTTGTTTGTCAAAATTGGGGTTAAAAGCGTAAAAGTTTTTTTGGTTTAATCTATCAGTTGTTAAACGCAACGCTTCACCAGAACAACAATGGTGAAATGCTTTTGCGACATCAATTTTTTATATCTTCCACTTGATTTCAATGCTCTCTTTTGAGGCGGTTATGCGCTCTATCAGGCAGTCAACCACCGTGATTTTGTCGCTTACCGACAGCTCTTCCCAATGCTCAAAATATCCGCTGATTTCACCCACATCATTTGTGCGGTTACTCTCTAATGAAACAATCTCGGCGCCAAGTTCTTTCTTTTCAGCGTCAAGTTCGGAAATGCGGTTATTTATGTACTGCATCACCGTGTCGTTTGCCGACGTGATTTTTTCCAGCAAAGAGGATATTTCTTTATCAATCTCTTCTATACGTGTTTTAAGTTTTATAACTTGCAGGTTACAGCCGTCCTGCTTTTTCTTCGACAGTGTCTGAAACTCCGCTAATTTCTTCTGCATTTCTTTGAATACAATATCATCTACAACATCAGCATCCAGTGAGCCAAAATGACATCCACCGGCGTGATATTTGTTTGTGCAGAGATAATAACGGTTGTCGGACTTAGTTTTGCACTTGTAAATCTTAGCGGTTAAAGCATATCCGCATTTGGCACATTTAATTTTACCTGCAAGCCAAGTGGCTTTTGCCTTGATAGGTCGTGCAACGCTTTGGTTGTTTAAACACTTAGAACGGCATTTAATCCACGTTGCCGAATCAACAAGCCCCTCATGCGGAGCCAAAACCAAAGTGTGACCTACTAAGGATATGGTTTTTCGCTTTAGATTATCGCCCGAATAAAGATACGCTCCGTTTATACCAATAAAATCCCCCGGGTTATTGACAATGTTGGTGCCTTGCGCTTTAAAGAATTCATAAAGCTGATAGTCAGCTTTAACGTATGCAGGATTGATTACCACATCACGCAATCGGCTTCTATTAAAGAGTTTACCGTCACGCTTTCGTATGCCGTGCTCTTCCAAATAACGCATAACATCGCCGAACGAGGTTTGAGGCTTTGAATACATTGAAAAAATCAATCTGATAACCTCTGCTTCTTCCTCGATTGGTTTATACATTTTTGTTCGTATTCCGTCTATGGTTGTTTGGGCTAGTTCAAATCCAAACGGTAATCTGCCACCCATATAAAAACCACGTTTGCTACGGGATGAATAGGCATCAATAACACGCTGTTGGATGGTCTCACGCTCAAGCTGTGCAAAAATCATTACGATCATCAGCATAGCCTTGCCAATTGGTGTTGAAGTGTCGAATTTTTCCATTGTGCTGACAAAGTCAACCTTGTTCTTTTGAAACACTTCAATTAAATTGGCAAAGTCAAGCACCGAACGGCTGATACGGTCAAGACGATAAACGATTACACGGTTTACTTTGCCCGCCTCTATATCACGCAACAACTCTTGAAACGCAGGGCGGTCTATGTTTTTGCCACTATA
>JAZUOQ010000176.1:0-9761 GCA_045604775.1 Eubacteriales bacterium | reverse complement strand
AGAACGACATGGCTACGATCCGACTTGCCATAACATACCGCCAAGCGAGCTTTTGTCTTCAAAATCACTTGGATTAACAGTCACAAGTAATGCAGAGTTTGCATTTTTACCGTCACGTTTATTTAGACTCATTCCGTTGGTTACTACACCGAAGTTTTCTGATGCTGCGGCAACAACATATCCGCCGGGACACATACAAAATGTATATACCGTTCTATCTTCAAGATGACTGACTAGTTTATAATCGGCAGCGGGAAGAAATGGGGAACATTTTCCGTATTGAGAAAAATCAATATCGTTTTGACAGTGTTCTATCCTGACACCAATTGCAAACGGTTTTGGCTCCATAGGTACATTTTCACTGTTTAACATCCTGAATGTATCACGTGCACTGTGACCTATTGCAAGAATAACGCTTGAACACTCGATTGTATCTCCGCTTTCTAAAACTATTTCAGTAATATGAGAGTTTTTGGTTTTAAATGCTGTGAATTTGCTGTTAAAATGTACTTCTCCGCCAAGTGATATTATTTTCTTTCGTATTTCCTGTACAATATTTATAAGTACATCGGTTCCAATGTGTGGTTTTGAATCATACAGTATATTTTCATCAGCACCTGCATCTACAAATTGTTGAAGCACCCATTTAATTCTTGGATTTTTAACACCGGTGTTAAGTTTGCCGTCAGAAAAGGTACCAGCACCGCCCTCACCGAATTGCACATTGCTTTTAGTATCAAGCACACCCGTTTCCCAAAAGCGTTCTATTTTCTTTTGTCTTGAAAGCGCATCTTCGCCACGTTCTATAACTATAGGTCTGCATCCTGCAATTGCAAGTACAAGGGCTGCGAACATTCCGGCAGGTCCGAACCCGATAATTACAGGCCTGTCACTGTCCGATGCTTTTGGTATATTGTATTCAAATTTCGGTGCAAAACTTGCTTTCTTACACAACTTTATTACTTTCGATTCATTCTCTGTGAGTTTTAAATCTACTGTATATATAAAGCGTATGTCCGGCTTTTTGCGAGCATCGAGAGACTTTTTAACTATCTCTGAATGGATAATATTTTTTTTTGAAATGCCAAGTATTTTTATAGCCTCGGTTATCACATCTTCTTTTGTGTGTACCTCAGGCATTGATATATCCCGTACACGTATCATTTCACATTACCTGCACTTTTTCCGGCCAATCTGCCCGAACTCCAAGCCCATTGCAAATTATATCCGCCGCAATCACCATCAACGTCCAATACCTCACCGCAAGCGTACAAACCTTTAACAAGTTTACTTTCCATTGTTTGTTTGTTAAACTCATCTGTAACTGCACCACCGGCTGTCACTTGTGCATTATCCATTCCCATCACTCCGGAAATCGTAAGGTTAAACCCCTTTACAAGCTTACTTGTTTGCCTCAACACTTTATCTTCAATACTTGATATCGGAATACCACCCTTAATATGTGATTCTTTACAAATAATTCGTCCCAAGCGGTTGTGTAAAATGCCTGTAAGTAAATCATCTGTTGTGAGTTGTGTATTTTTTCGACGTAGCAACTCACTATAAATTTCATCCGAGTTCTTATTAGGTATAAAATCAAGTTTGCAAGTCCAATTACCGCCGCCTGTGCATACATCTCTGGAAATTTCAAATATAACAGGTCCCGATAAACCATAATCGGTAAATTGTATTTCACCTGTTGATGATATCATTTCATTACCGTTTTTATAAATTGAAGCAGTACAATTTGCGCGAACACCTTTAAGTGCTGTAACCCCTTTCCAATCAGTTTTAAGCTGAACAAGTGATGGCCTGAGTTTTGTTATACTGTGTCCTAAACTCGAAAGAAGTCTGTATCCCGACATTACACCACCAAGTTTTGCTGATGCAAGTCCGCCGCAAGCAATAATAACTTTATCGCATTGGATACGTTCGTTGTCACTTTCAATTAAAAATTTATCAACACTTTTGCGTATTCTTTTAACTTCAAATTCTGTTTTAAGTGTTATGTTTTTCTTGTTTATTCCAAACCGCAATATGTCGACAACTGAGTTTGCCTGCTCAGAATAAGGATAAACCTTTCCTGAGTTATCGATCATTGTAAAAAGGCCAAGGCTTTCAAACCATTTAAGAGTGTCTTTAGGTGAAAAAGTTGATATTGCAAATGCTGAAAATGACGGGTCATCACCGTGATATCCCTGTCTGTTTGCGTTTATATTTGACAGATTGCACCGTCCGTTTCCTGTTGCTGAAAGTTTTTTGCCAACTCGTTGCTGGCGCTCAAGCAGTATTACCTGTGTATTTTCGTTCTCAGATGCAGCAATAGCCGCGGCCATTCCCGATGCACCTGCACCTATTACAGTAATTGTCATACAACTCATCCTATTATACGGCACTTTGTAATGCCATAGTATTCAAAACATTTAATAGTTTGCTCATCAATCCGTTCTCCGCAAACCGCGATTGGTATTGCTGGCGGGCAAGAAACACAAGCGGATGCAAGTACCTTGCCTTTACATTTATTTATATTTATTTCAATTGACGGTGAAAGTATTGCTTCTCTCACCGATAACACACGTTCGGGCTTTGGTGGAATTGGCGCTTTATCAAAAACAATATCTTTTTTATCAATAGATAACAAAACATCAATAAGATGCTTAAGTTCGGAATTTTCTGTTTCAGGTGTCAGCATAAGTACAATATAATCATTGTCATAAAACTCACATATTATATTGTTATTTGCAAGAATATTGGCTATTTCATTTCCTGTGTAACCGTAGCTTTTGGTTTCAATAGTTATCTTTAACAGTTCATTGCCAATTAGTGTAAAACCTTTATGTTGTAATTTTGTTTTAAGTGAACATATTATTTTTTCAAATTCACAAAGTTTTTTTGTATATCCGTTTGCAAGATATGCATTAACAGAATCAAGTGACTGTAAAATCAGATATGATGGACTTGTAGATGAAAAAAGTGACATAGCAATCTCGGCGTTGTCGAAAAGAAGATCAGGCGCGTTTTTTGAAATATGTAAATATCCGCCTCCGGTTAATACAGGAAGTGTTTTGTGCGCTGAATCACAACACATATCAGCACCCAAGGCTATAGGGTGTTTAGAACTTGATAAAAAATTAAGATAAGCACCATGTGCATTATCAACAATTAAAAGACATCCGTGATCGTGGCAAATATTCGCAAGAGTACTGATATCCAAAGTATTACCAAGATAATCAGGACTGGTTACATATAAAGCAACTGGCGCTGATTGTTCAAAAATTTCTTTTAATATATCTGGCTTAATATCACAGCAAATTAGACTGTCAGAATATATCCAGTTTATGTCAAAATCCAACATAGCGGAGGCACTGATAAATGTTTTATGAGCATTTCTACCTGCAGCGATTACAGCCTTTTTTTTGACCGATTTTGCATACATTGACACAAGATAAAGCATTGCACGTATAGACAGGGAAGATCCCTCTGTTGAATAAAGTGTTTTTGCTGTGCCGAATAACTGTGTTGCGTTTTGCTGACTTTTAGCTATTATTCCTGTTCCGTCATAAAGCACGTCTGCTCCGTCAATTTCAGTAATATCAAGTGATTCTACGCCAAGCATAACCTTACCTTTATGTCCGGGCATATGCATACGTACAGCATTTTTATCAGTATATTTTTTTACAAAATCACAAATCGGTGTATCCATTATTCCTCATTGGCAAGTTTTGCCGCTTCCAACATAATTGCACATTCCATACGCTTTTTAAAAAGCTCACAACCATATTTATAAACACCCTTTACGGAACCGGTTGCGTGGTATGCATTGGCAGCACATCCGCCTGAACAGTATAACTTTGCCCAACAGTCAAGACACTCTTTGCGAGAATAGACGTTACATTCAGCAAACTCATCTTGTGCCTTTGTATTGGTGATTCCGTCCCAAATATTACCCAACTTAAATTTCTCTTCACCTACAAACTGATGACAAGGGTACAGATCCCCCCAGGGTGTGACCGCCATATATTCTGTACCTGATCCGCATCCTGAAATGCGCTTGTAAATACAAGGTCCGCCTTTAAGATCTATCATATAATGATAGAAAGTAAACGGTTTGTCCTCGCGATATCGATTAAGCATAAGCTCGGCAAGTTTTTCATACTGCTCCATAACTATTGGCAAATCTTCCTCTGTTAGAGCTGATGGGTCATCAGGGTCGCACACAACAGGTTCCATACTAAGTTCATTAAAACCAAGGTCAAGCATTTGCTGTATGTCCTTTAAAAAGTCAGGATTAGCATGGGTAAAAGTGCCGCGCATATAATAATTTTTGCCGCCTCTGTCTTTTACAAACTTCTGAAACTTAGGTACAATTGTTTCCCAACTTCCGTTACCGGCATAGTCGACACGGTATCTGTCGTGAACTTCTTTTCGTCCGTCAAGACTTAACACAACATTACTCATTTCTCTGTTGCAAAACTCAATGACATCATCATCTATAAGCATACCATTGGTGGTAAGGGTAAATCGAAAGTTCTTACCGTGTTTTTTTTCGATTGAGCGCGCATACTCCACAAGTTGTTTTACCACATCAAAATTCATAAGCGGCTCTCCGCCAAAAAAGTCCACTTCAAGATTGGTGCGTCCCTTTGAATTTTCTACCAAAAAATCAAGAGCGCGTTTGCCAACCTCAAAGCTCATAAGTGCTCTGTCACCGTGATATTTGCCCTGACTTGCGAAACAGTATGAACAGTTGAGGTTGCACACATGCGCAATGTGAATACAGAGCGCTTTTATAACCCCTGATGTTTTTTTCTTTAGATCGCCAGCCATTGATTTGAACGTATCAGGCGTAAATAATTTTCCGGCTTTTTTAAGTTCGTCTATCTGAGAAATACATTCTAGAACGTCTTCTTTAGTTACATCTTCTCTTTGATCGTATTTTAAAAGTATTTGGGCGCAAATATCATCGGTTGAGTGTGTTTCGTACATATTGATTATATCGTACGCAACTTCGTCTACAATATGCACTGATCCCGAGCATATGTCCAATACTATATTGAGTCCGCCTAATTTATAACTGTGTATCATTTTTTCTCCATATCAGCAAAAATGCCGCTTTACAGCGGCATTTGCGGTCTTAAACCAATTATTATTTGTTGTCTTTCTTATTTTCGCACTGCTGATTAGCAATACCGCAACTTGTTTTGCAAGCAGACTGGCAAGAAGTCTGGCATTCGCCGCAGCCGCCCTTTTTAGCGCTTTCACAAAGATTTTTTGTTTCAAGTGTTTTAATACGATTCATAATTTGCCTCCAAAAATTAATACTTTCTGTTAAGAAATATACCATAACAGCACTCATAAATCAATATTTTTTGATAAATTTTTAAATTATATCCAAAATTGTATTAATGTTTACATCAGAATATTCTATCTCAGAAGAATACATTACACATATATCTATAAGTTCATCCAAACTTCCTGAAATATTCATTGCACGGATAATGTAAAAACTGAGCGCTGCAAATCCAATTCGTTCATTCATCTTACCATCTGTAAGTGCTCCGGCAAGATGTCTGTATATAAAATAAACAAGCAACTGCTCATACGCTGTGTCAAGTGTGTTATAATATTCTTTGTTAAAGTCAATTCTGTTTATGTAATCTTGCCAATGTTCATTAAGCCGTTCAAGTCGGTGCAGTAAACCTTTCCAGTCGGTACCGCACTCTATCGGTGATGGGATTTTGCAATACTCAAGCATATTCCGGACTCTTGTGTCTATATGTTTAGTTCTGTCCTGAAGCAACTCGAAAATTTTGTTTCTGAATTTAAAGAAGTTATCATCATAGTCTTCATTTAGAATTGTTTTGTCGCTTTTCGATAATATAAGTTTTGCTGCTGCCTCACAGCAAAGACCCAGTCCGATCTCTTCTCTGTTATCAAATACATTACGAAACCGAGGATGGTCGGTACATATTTGACATAACATATCTTCACCCAGTTCGAGAATGATATCGCATAAATTACAATCGTTTAAAAACGGACACCTCTCACTATGATCCAGTTTAAAATGCCACCCGCCATCATTTGATATTCCTGCTTTTAAACGTTTTGAAAAATCGCCGGTAACATCTTTATACTTTTGAATTGTATCAATATCAATGTCAATTTCCCATCCGATACAGCAGTTATGCCGACATTTGTGGGCAAGGCATTTAAAATTGTTGTAATAATCAGGTGCTATTATTTTCATTATTGAAGAATGTTTGTGGTGATAAAATCAACGCCCAATTCAATAAGTTTTTCGGCATCATCTTTGTTGTCTACTGTCCAGCAGTTGATTTTAATACCATTGTTATGTAATGTTTTAATATTTTCTTTTGTTAAAAATTTATATTGTATATCTAAGTCAAAGTTATATGCCAAAAGCAGATTGATAAGTTCAGCATCAACCTCGTTATTCCATAAGAATTGTATTATCGCCGTGGGTTCAAGTTCCTTAAGATATACAAGATTCTGATAGTTAAAAGAAATAAATATCATTTTATCAAGCGATGTGTTTTGCTTAACAATTTCAATTATATTTGATATTTCATTTTTTTCAAATGTGTTTTTAAGTTCCAATACAGCGATTTTTTCATATCTTTCACAAATTCTAAGGTACTCCTCAAGAGAAGGTATCTTCATATCAACTCTTAAACTGTTGTTCTTGTCATATAAATGTATATCACGAAGAATTTGATAGTCGGTTTCTTCAATAACATAGTTAAAAGGTGATATCCGTTTTGTATTGTCATCGTGAAAAACAACAAACTTACTGTCAGATGTTTTGTGAACATCAGTTTCTATACCAAAATAATCACGGTTGCCAGCTGCAACAAAAGCTGCACATGTGTTTTCTCTTTCAATTCCGCTAAGTCCTCTGTGTGCGATAATTTTAGTTGAAGCTCTCTTAATTTTAACTGTATCCATTATTAAACCCTCCTGGATTTTTTATTATATTAACACAATTTTATATTTAATTCAATAATTTTGGAAAATTGTTGTTATTTTTAAGTAGGGGATTATTTAAATTTTTATGTAATGATGACACTTATTGTGCGCTGATTAGTTCTGCTCTTTCATCAGATGAGTAGAACTGTAGTGCATCCTGTACTGTTTTAAATACGCCGGCTTCATTCCAACTATTTGCCATTCTCATTTCTATTGCAGTCAGCGCAGGGTATTGAAGCCAACTTTGTTGGTGAGTATAATTGAACCAACAATCTGCTATATAACCGTCTTGTATTTCAATTATGGGATAGGCAACATATCCTCTATGATTTTCGGCGTTTCTCGGCATAGAGAATGTTGCGTAAATATCGGTAGAGGTCTGCTCGCTCCGGAAGATACTGTTGGATTTGGAAATTTTAGTACCAAGCGAGTTGTACGGTGAGACGAAAGTTGTTCCATCTTTGTCGTATAATACACGTCCGGTCACATCTCCTGCATTATCCCATCCCTTATTGTGCCTATACGCAGGCCAGAGTTGAATGCATTCCGTGCCGTAAAATCCGGGATTCTCTGTCCATAGAAAATGTTGAAATATCATCCATTTTTCATTCTCATTTGGAAGCTGAACTCCAACTCCGGTGATGCGCAGTTCTTTAACATCATAGACCGTTGTAGTTTTATAGTGCCAATTAATATTGCTTCCCGGTTCACCTGGTTCTTTTGTTGTGACTTTTCTCCCATTATTGACAGGATGGTCGCCAACATCTACCACCACCTGCAAGGCTCCATCGCAGGCTGCAATATCTTCTACAGTCAGGTCATTTAATACATATTCCGGGAAACCCAACTCAATCAAATGTGTTTTGATTTTCTTGATATTACTTTGTTCTGTCGTGTCTGTTGTATTCCAATTCATATGGTAACTGTTTCCAAACACATACCCACAGGTGCACCCAATTATCAGAACTGCTAAGATTACGATTACGATAGATCGGTCAGTTGTTTTAATAGGTGCAGTTTGAACGACATATCCCGCCTCATCTAATTCTCTTGAGAGTTTCCAAAGGCTTCGGATAATGAAGATATATCCTATGATCATTGCAACGCCGATAATCAATCCATTGTATTGTATCAGACCCAATAAACAGAGTAGTACATACCATATCATCAGTGCCACCGCGCTTTGTGCACGCGGTGGCAGATTTACTTTTAACTGTACGGTTCTAAGCCCTTGCCAAAAACAGAAGAATAGAATAAATTGGAGTATCAGATTTAACCCACTCAGTAACGTCATAAACTGAGAAGCGTATGCTGTGGTCTGAATAATAGTTGTGTTAAGAATCAACAACGGGAAGAAATAGGCGGTACGAATCACCGTAATAATAAAGCACTTATTCAGCCATTTGTTTTCACGACGCAATGTGCGGAAACCAAGGATAGAAAATACCATACCAATAGCGGGAAGGACATAGTTGAGACCGAAGAAATTTAATGAAATGGTACTTAGAGCCATACCAATCAATACACGATTCATCTCTTTTTTCCACGGTGTGACATCAGTAACGATATCTTCAGGGGGGAACTCGGACACATTGTGTCTGAGCATTTCTTCAAATTCCGGTTCATTCATAGATTTCCATTTACGATTACTCATATTCTTCACCTTCTAATATGTTACGTAGACGTTTTCTTAGGCGATATAGTTTGCCTTCAACAGCTCGCTCTGTCATTATAAGTTCGGAGGCAATCTGAGCTGTTGATTGTAAGTAATAATATTTTCGATAAAACAGCATCCTTTCCTGTGGTGACAGTTGTTGCAGGGCTTGGGCAATCACGGCTTTGTATTCTTGCTGAATTACAGTTTCTTCTGGTGTAGGCTCAGGTGAAGGAGTATTTGTGGGTATTTCCTCCACACCATCAATAAACGACTTGCTACGTGTCCGGTTTAGTGCCGCATTTCGAGTAAGCGCAGTCAACCACGCATTCCAACTACCACGCTGCTGGTCGAACAACTCAATCTTGTCCCAAACGCGCATTGAAACTTCAGATAGGCAATCCTCTTGATCCTGTGCATTGGATAGGATAGGTGCGATGATGTACCGCATCAGAGGACCATAGTGGCGAAGCAACTCCTTCAATCCGGTT
This sequence comes from Eubacteriales bacterium, assembly GCA_045604775.1. Taxonomy (GTDB): domain Bacteria; phylum Bacillota; class Clostridia; order Oscillospirales; family QAKW01; genus RGIG9041. The sequence goes on along the minus strand of JAZUOQ010000176.1, from coordinate 629 downwards.
TCATCACGATTTTGGATTAATTTAATAATTTCCTTCTCACACACACCATCGCCTCCTTTCAAAAACTGTTATATATCATTATACACTATTTGACAAGAAAACCCACGGTTTTTTAATAAGTTTTTTATTTCATTATGTTGTAGCGTACAGTGAATTGGTAAAATTTTTACTTTTATAATTTTCTAAATGTGTGATACATATAGTAAGATGTGTGAATTGCTATATAGAAAAAAGAAACGGTATATATTCCACAGTCTTCTGCCTGTGGGATATATACCGTTTGAATTTTTTGTGTGCATACTGCATAGCACCCAAACTCACGCCTAGTGGTACAAACTTTAAATTTGCACAAGCATAGACGTATTGGGTGTAGCAACTTGCCACTGGTGGAGCAACTTGTTCTAAAAACGAACACTCAAACGCTTTATTATCTACCTCAATATCGGATAATAGCTTGTCATCAATCGTTATGGGCTTATCACCGCTATTGAAAATAAAGGTTATTTTATCGTCATACAAGTATATTGCATTTATAAAAACATTGATAAGAGTTTTCCTGTATCTTATATCGTCTGCCTTGCCTTTTTTCAACTGTTTAAGGAAGAACTTTATATCTGATACAAGTCGGA
>JAZUOQ010000175.1:0-4477 GCA_045604775.1 Eubacteriales bacterium | reverse complement strand
AGACAATATTCCTGACGGCTGGATGGGTCTTGATATCGGTCCGAAAACCCGTGAGCTCTTTGCAAATGCTATAAACGGTGCAGGCACTGTTGTATGGAACGGACCTATGGGCGTCTCTGAGTGGAAAAACTTTGCTGCAGGTACTGAGGCTGTTGCTACTGCAGTTGCAAACAGCGGTGCAATCTCAATCATCGGCGGCGGTGACTCTGCTGCTGCTGTTCAGAAGCTCGGCTTCGCAGATAAGATGAGCCACATTTCAACAGGCGGCGGCGCATCTCTTGAATTTCTTGAGGGTAAAGAGCTTCCCGGTATCGCTTGTCTTATGGATAAATAAAAAATTTAATATACGCAGGGCGGGTGCCCTGCGTAACAATTATAAGGAGATTATAAACTTATGAGAAAGTATGTAATTGCAGGTAACTGGAAAATGAACAACACACCCGCAGAAGCTGCGGCGCTTATCAATGAAATGAAACCCCTTGTTAAAGATGCAACATGCGATGTTGTACTTTGTGTACCTTTCGTTGATATCACAGCTGCTGTTGAGGCTGCAAAAGGTTCTAACATCAAAATAGGTGCTGAGAACATTCACTGGGCTGAAAGCGGCGCTTTTACCGGTGAGATCAGCGGTAAAATGCTTAAAGCTGCAGGGGCTGAGTATGTTGTTATCGGTCACAGTGAGAGAAGACAGTACTTTGGTGAAACAGACGATACAGTAAACGCAAGACTTAAGGCTGCTATTGCAAACGGCCTTACACCAATTGTTTGTGTGGGCGAAACACTTGAACAAAGAGAAAAGAATATCACTGTTGAAACTGTTGCAATGCAGACAAAGATTGCATTCCTGGGCATTTCTGCAGAAGATGCAAAGAATACTATCATCGCTTACGAGCCTGTTTGGGCAATCGGTACGGGCAAAACCGCAACAGACGAGCAAGCTGATGAAGTAAACGGTGCGATCAGAAACGTTGTAAAAGAGATCTATGGTGAGGATGTTGCAAAAGAGATCGTTATTCAGTACGGCGGTTCAATGAACGCTAAAAACGCTGCAGGCCTTCTTGCAAAAGAACATATTGACGGTGGTCTTATCGGCGGCGCATCACTTAAGGCGGAGGATTTTGCGGTTATTGTTAACGCTGCAAAATAATTAATTATGAAAAAACCTTTAGTATTATGTATTCTTGACGGTTTCGGTAAAAATGACAGCGAGTATGGCAATGCGATAAAGTCTGCGGCAACGCCCAATATCACAAAACTATTCGCTCAAAACCCAATTACTTATATCGGTGCATCGGGTATGGATGTCGGTCTACCTGACGGTCAGATGGGTAACAGTGAAGTCGGACATACAAATATCGGTGCAGGCCGCGTTGTATATCAAGAACTTACACGTATCACAAAAAGTATTGGTGACGGCGACTTTTTTACAAACGACGCGCTCACAGGTGCTATTGATAATGCAATCGCAAACGGAACGGCACTTCATCTTATGGGTCTTCTTTCCGACGGCGGTGTGCATAGCCATAACACACACCTGTATGCGCTCTTGGAACTTGCAAAGCGCAAGGGACTTACAAAGGTATTTGTTCACTGCTTCCTTGATGGGCGAGACGTTGCCCCCACATCCGGTGCCGACTTTGTAAAAGAACTCGCTGCCAAGTGTGACGAGATTGGTGTTGGTAAAATCGCAACCGTTATGGGCAGATACTACGCAATGGATCGCGATAACAGATGGGATAGAGTCGAAAAGGCCTATGCAGCAATGGTTTACGGTGAAGGTAACAAAAATGCTGATGCCGAGGCTGCAGTTCGTGCATCGTATGAACAGATAGATGCGGAAGGTAAAAATATAACTGATGAGTTCGTTGTTCCTACAGTTTGTGCAGATAATGCGACTATAGGCGAAAAGGACAGTGTTGTATTTTTTAACTTCCGTCCCGATCGTGCAAGAGAGATAACAAGAACACTTGTTGACCCCGCTTTTGACGGTTTTGAAAGACGTGCATATATTAATCTTTATTATGTATGTATGACTCAGTATGACGCATCGATGCCTAACGTACATGTTGCATTTAAACCTCAGGAACTTAATAACACACTCGGTGAATATCTTTCTTCACGCGGCTTGACCCAGCTTCGTATCGCTGAGACCGAAAAGTACGCTCACGTGACCTTCTTCTTCAATGGTGGCGTTGAAAAGATAAGTGAGGGTGAGGAACGTGTGCTTGTTAACTCACCCAAGGTTGCAACCTATGATTTAAAACCCGAAATGAGTGCATTTGAGGTCGCAACAAAGGCTTGCGAACAGATTGAAAGCGGTAAGTTTGATGTTGTAATACTCAACTTTGCAAACTGCGATATGGTAGGTCATACAGGTATATTTGATGCCGCCAAGGCAGCCGTTCAGGCAGTTGATACTTGTGTGGGTAAGGTTATGGCGTCTGTTGTAAAAATGGGCGGCAGCGCGATTATTACTGCTGACCACGGAAACGCAGATAAGATGTATGAAACAGACGGTTCACCATTTACAGCACACACTACCAACCCAGTTCCGTTTGTTGTTGTAAACTATCCCTGTACTTTAAGAGAAGGTGGTAAACTTTGCGATATCGCACCGACAATGCTTAAAATGATGGGTATTCCACAGCCGGTTGAAATGACAGGCGAATCAATTATTAAATAAGTATTTAAATGCTTTATTAATCCCGGTTTCCATTATTGGAAACTGGGATTTTTTTGTAAAAAGAAAAAAGTTTGTTATGTTGCACACTTAATTCTTTAGTAAATAAAGATGGTTGACTTTTTAATGTTTTGCTGGTAAAATATGTATACAAAGTGATATATGATAATATAAACAATATATGGAGGTATTATTATGAAAAAACGGTTCATTTCAATAATGCTTATTATTATAATGCTGTTAACATTTACACCGTTTGCCTTTGCAGCAACCAGTGGTACTTGCGGTAATTATGTCAATTGGACATATGATAACGGTGTACTTACAATTACAGGTAATGGTAGTATGGAAGATTATGATGGCCTTTTTGTAGTACCGTCTTGGAATCAGTATAAATCAGTTATAACTACTATTATAATTGATTACGGCGTGACAAGCATTGGAGAACGTGCTTTTTCTGGTTGTAATGTTCTAACTAGCATAACAATACCAGATAGTGTTAAAGATATTGGAAGAGCTGCTTTTTCTGGTTGTAATGTTCTAACTAGCATAACATTATCGAAAAATATTACAAGTATACCGGAATATGCATTCCTAGACTGTACATCATTATCCAATGTAACGATACCAAATAGCGTTACCAAAATTAATGAATATGCTTTTTCTGGTTGCAGTTCAATTAAAAATATAACCCTTCCAGCAAGTGTTACAAGTATTAGTCCTTTTGCGTTTTATAAATGTACTTCTTTAGAAAGAATAGATTCAAATGAATACAATTGTAATTTTTCATCAATTGATGGAGTATTATTTGATAAAAATATTACAAAAATAATTTATTATCCAAAAGGTAAAACCACAACAATTTATTCAATTCCGCAAAGTGTAATGAGTATAGGTGAGTATGCATTTTATGATTGCGTATCTCTTAATTCAATTACAATACCTGATAGTGTAACAACAATAGGTAAGTATGCTTTTTATGGTTGCGTATCTCTTAATTGAATTACAATACCTGATAGTGTAACAAGAATTGGTGACAGTGCTTTTTACAATACATATTATTATAACGATAGTAACAATTGGTCAAATGGATTATTGTATATAAATAAAGCCATGATAGATTATAAAAGTGATGTTTCTGCTGTTTGTGAAATTATTGATGGTACAAATTGTATAGCAGATAATGCATTTGAGAATTGTAATCTGATTATACACGTAATAATACCGGATAGTGTAAAAAATATTCCATATGAAGCTTTTTTAAAATGCACAACACTTCAAAGCATAATAATACCAAATAGTGTCACGAGTATCAGTGAATTTGCTTTTTATGGTTGCGTATCTCTTAATTCAATTACAATACGTGATAGTGTAACAAAAATAGGTGAATGGGCATTTTATGGTTGCACATCTCTTAATTCAATAGTAATACCTGATAGTATTGTATGTATTGATAAATTTACTTTTTGCTATTGTGAATCGCTAACTTTAATAGAAATACCTAAAAGCGTTATCAGTATTGAAGAGGGAGCTTTTGAAAAATGTAATTTATTACAAGATATATATTATATTGGAACCAAAGAAGAGTGGGATGCGATTTCGATAGGCTCAGATAATACTACTATAAAGAATGTAAAATTTATTGGAGGAACTAGTGGCAATAATTTAAGGTGGAGTATAGATTATAATACAGGCACATTTACTATCTCAGGTACAGGAGTAATGCCTGATTATTCTTCAACATCAGTACCGTGGTATAGTGTGCAAGATAATATAAAAAATGTTGTAATCGAACAC
>JAZUOQ010000174.1:0-6753 GCA_045604775.1 Eubacteriales bacterium | reverse complement strand
GCATTGTTACTGTTTCAAGTGCTGTACAGCCATTGAATGTATTTGTTTCTATTCTAGTAATGCCGGCAGGAATTGTGATTTCTTTCAGACTTGTACAGCCTCTAAATGCTTCACCGTAAAGTGACTTTAATCCATCAGGTAACGATACGCTTTCAAGTGCTGTACAGTAACCGAACAAGCCGTAACATACATCTGTAAGCAGTGTTGATGCTGAGAAGTCTACTGACTTAAGTGATGTACAGTTTGTAAATGCCCAGATACCGATGTATCTTAAGTTCTCACCACCTGAGATGCTCTCAAGATTTGTGAGGTTAGAGAATGTGTAACCGCCGAAACCGCCGGATACTTCGTCGATATCGAGGTATCTTACTTTTGCAGCTATTTCATCAGGTACAAGCGGTGCATTACCTGCTGCTGTGCCGATGTAATATGTACCTGCAAGGTAAAGTGTTTCATCACTTTCATTGAAGATCCAGATATGGTCTTGTGCATGTGGTACAAACTCATATACATCATCAGTACAATGTGTTCTGTTGAGCTGTTCGTTCTTAAGATTGCTTATTGTTACTGCATCCCACTCATCACGTGTGCCTTCATATGCGATATCCTTAAGGTTGGATACGCCATAGAATGCATATTCACGGATTTCTGTAACGCTAGTAGGTATTGTAAGTGCTGTCATTCCCTTAACTGCGAAGAAGCACCATTTACCGATTATCTTTAGTGTTGAGGGAAGATTGATTGTTGCAAGGTTTGTACAGCCATAGAATGTACCGTAACCAAGTTCTACAAAGCCTTCGGGAAGTGTTACTGAAATAAGATTTGTATAGCCTGAGAATACGTTTGCACCTATTCCTGTAATACCTTCTTCAACAATAATGTGTTTAACAAGCGGAACAGTATCACTATCTGCGCCGGAATAGATAACACCTTCACCCTTTACATAAAGTGTGCTTGTTGCTTCGTCAAATTCAACACGCGGTGTTGGATCGTATGCTGCGTTATTTGTCATTGCATAGTCATAGTAGTAATCTTCACAAAGTGTATTTACGCCTGTAAGAGCAACACCGGAAGTTGTTTTGCTCGCATAATCTGAAGTATAAGGTGCTGTATAGTTTGCGCCGAATTTAATAGTACCTGCATTGCTATCACTATAGTTAATCATTCCCGATGTACCAATAAAGCGGTTTTCTGAAATATTAACTACATTTGTAAGATCTACAGTTGTATTTGCAGAAAGATCACTGAGTAAAATAATATCAGTTGTTCTTTCTGATGTGTTAAGGAACATATTTTCTGTAATGTTCACTTTGCTGTATGCACTTGCTGTGAGTGCAAATGTATTTTTCACATTTTGAACGTTATAGAAGCAGTTTCCTGTAATATTAAGAACTGCTGTCTGACCAGAAGCGTTTGCAACGTGATTTCTGCCCTCAAAATAGATGACATTATCGCCTGTATAAGTGTTGTTTCGGAGGTTAGAGTTAATTAAGTTGATAACACCGTCTTTCTGATTAGTGCTCATCTTCCACCAACCAAGTTTATCAACACCACTCTTTTCAAAATCGCAGTATAATCCATCTATAGTAAAGTTTGCTGCAAGATTTTCGTTAAGGAAACGATTTAAACCTTTGCCTGTTTCAGAACACATAAGCTTTTCAAGACGAAGATTTTTAAGGGTTACAACGTCACAGTTTTCACTGCCGGATGTGTTATTGGCATTTGCCATATTGAAAGAGTATGTATTCTTACTTGTCGCACCGTGAGTAGGTGTTTCAAGAATTGCAGTATGCTCAACCACCATATTTTCAACTGTAATAGTTGTTTTTTCGGATGAAGCTGCACGGTCTACATCATAATATCTACCGCGAAGGGTAATACCCTTGATTTCACTTGTGCCACCTGTTGCATCAGCAGGGATTACGAGATTGTATATTTCGGTTTCACCGTTTTCACCCCATGCTGTATTCTTTGCCCAATCATCAGCAATGTCAGAACCTACGACGTTGGGATTAACTGCATAGTTTACACCGTAAATCGAATAGTTCTTGGGTACCTCTACTTCATAGATGTATATTGCAGGGATAATTACCTGAACATTTGCATCACCAAGATATGTTTCAATATCAGCAGTTGAAGCGAAGATATTGCTTCCTACCACAAAATCATAGTAAACACCGTCCCACGCTCTGCCAATATGTGTACCTGAACCTGCAGTTGAAATAGAAGGATCTAAAACAACCGCTGCATCTGATATTACATCTGACTCATAATTAGCAACAAAGTCACCAACAACAAGTTTAGTCATATCATAATCTACATAATAAGTAAATGTATCACTAAGAATAGGATCTACAGTACCTGTGGGTACTGATACATATGACGGACAAACGCCTGTCATTGCATTATTATCTTCAGAGTAAGTTGGCGAGTAGAAGTTCTCACCAAAATTAAATGTCATTGCCAAAAGTTCTTCATCGCTTACATCATTAAGATTAGGAAGTATTGTTGTTACACCCATAAAGCGATTGTTTGTAACATTTAATGTATGTGCATTTGCATAGAAACTCTTATTACCCTCTATTGCAGTTGTACATACTGTGCCGTTAGAACCTGTCTGTATAAAGTCATTACCTGTAACATTTACGGTAAGATTGGGAACATTACCTGCAATGGATATAAAGCCCCATTGACTACTTAAGCTTTCATAACAATAGTTATTTGTAAATGAAATAGTTCCTTTTGTATAATCACCCGCAGTAAGAACGCTTGAATCAAAGCGTACAATGCGACTCATTTTGTTATTTACAAATCTGTTGTTATCAATTACATAGTTTATGTCATGTCTTGGTGACATACTATTAGTGCTTGCAAAAATACCTACAGAAAGAGTAGAACCTGTAACATAAAGCTTTTCCATTATAAGATTGTCAATGTACTTGTTAAAGAATGAAGCGCAACTGAAACTTTCTATTCGACCGTCTGAAATAACCAGATCATTATGGTTAAATGTTGTATCCTGAGCTGTAACAATGTTTCCGGTCTGGCTTAATGACAAGAAATGCTGAATGTATGACTTGCTTTGTCTTTTTCCGTTTACAGTAAGTGTAATGTTGTTGGTGCTGTCTGTTCTGTTTCCGGTATCGACATCCTGTATAAATAAACTGTGATTTGCACCTGTAAAACGCAAACCGTCTGCAACTATGAAGAATTCCATTGCAGAACCCGATTCTGCTTCGGCATCCTGAACTTTCTTTTCAAGGGTAAGATCGTCATTACCATTAACACGTGTTGTACGGTAAATGTTACCGTTCATAACCGTATCATTATCTCTTGACCACAAAGTATTTGCCGCATCTGTTGAAGTATTAGGATCAATACCTGCATTTACACCAAGTATTACTGCACGATATTTTACTGTAATATCGTCGTAAGTACCTGCATCAAGAATAAAAACAGGAATATCATCAATTATGTTTGAAGTTGTTGACTCCCAGTGTGCATATGCATCTGCAAAGTTTGTAAAATGACGGTTTTCGTCATATGGCTGATTATAGGTAATGCCACGGTATCTAAAGCTTACAATTGAGTTTCCTGTAGCAGTGCTTGTAATTACATAAGCGTTTTCGGGGTATAGATCATAAGCCAAAGCAAAACCGTTGTCATTGCTTCTTACAACAGTAAGCGGATAGCTGATGGTATTATCGCCGCTTGTTACCTCAATGGTATAATTTTTAGGTTCGCCCTGATTTACACCGGTAATACCGTAAACTTTTGTACCGTTATACTTAATAGTTGCTGTACCGCCGTCGGTAGTAACAGTAACACGTGACTGCTTTTCTTCAGAAGCCATTGAAAGAGTATATGCATTACCGGTTTTTACGATGGTACCGACCGTTGCGGTAATATCGGTAATTGTACAACCACTAGGAATTCCACGGCTTATTGAAAGCGTCCATTTATCACCAACATTATAGTTATCAGCGCTACCGATATATACATAAACTGTTGTCTGTGATGAAAGAGGGATAGCTGTAGCATCAATTTCTTTTCCGCTTGTATTAAGTACAGTTACAGCATTTGTTCCTGCATCAATATACTGTGCAATATTGAAAGATGTTACAGAAGAATCAACCTTAGCTGTGATAACTCTGTCTGCTTCAACAGTTGTGACACCGGAAATTGTATAATCGTCAACAGGATAAACCTTTGAAGTCATTGCCCAGTCTGAATAGTAATATTCACAATCAGCATAACCTGTAGGCACTCTGCCTGCATCAATTGATTTATAATCTTCAGTATAATCTGCAAAATAGTTTGCTGTTACATCAGTAGCATCTAACATATTGGTGCTATTCTCACCTGAGAAGCTAAAACCGATTATATGGTTAGAATTGAACTTAAGTGTGCCTGCACTACGTGTTGACTGATAATCCGCATTTAACAAAACGCCGTCATTTGCAGTATTTTCAAACAAGTTGCCTGTGATATTAAATGATGTATAATCAGCCGGTGTTATATCAATAACCGGTGCTGTATTACCCTTTGTGTAGAACTCAGAGTTTGTAATGCTAACAGTATCAACATCAATATCACCGATTACTGTGCCTGTAATATTTGAGAACAAGCTGTTTGTAATTAATATACTGTCACCTGCACCGTCCGATACAGCTTCACTAATAAGAACACTGCCGGAATTATGTACATTTGTCATTGTGACAGTATCGGGAAGTGTACCGCCCAGAACAGCCTTTGCACTCTTAAAGTTAACACCTGTCATTGTAACACCCAGCGTACCACCAGAAAGGGTGACACCGTAGTCTTTTGTATTAAACATCATATTGTTAAGAGTAAGAGTACCTGTTGTACGGTTATCGTCAATTGTTCCGCAAACTGTAATACCGGACATCTTTATATTTTTTCCGGCTGCATTGCCTCCGATAACGATATTGCCGACATTTGCATACATACCGGTGTTCCAGGTATAACCGTTATCAACCGCTTTTGTACCTACAGCAGCTGTTTCGTAATTTTCGCCATATATTTCACATATGCCGGAAATCGAAATATCGCCATACTCGCCGTACGGAAGAATAATCTGCGGGGTGTTGCTGCCTGCTGCAGAAATGATTTCACCGACAGATGAGAATGCATTTGTTCCTACAGTAAACAAATATTTCTTACCGTTAAAGCTTGCTTCATATGTTGAGCCGCTGTTAAGACCAACAACATCCGGTGCAAGCAAATATGCAGAATTTGAAATTATTCCCTTACCATCTACAAACGCACTTGAGAATAACGGAGCTGTTTCTCCCGGTACATCTACATAAATGGTAAATACCTTTGATGTATCACCCAAAGTAGCTTTGGCATACATAGTTGTATCGCCGCCAAGAGCCGAAATGGAATTAGTTTTTGAAGTGCATGCTGAATCAGTGAAAAATTCAACAGTAATATCTTCATTATCAAAATACAGCTCGGGTGCTGAAATAGTTCCTTTTTGCATTTCTATATAGATTTTAGAATTGACATTATCTATCGAAATCAAATCTGTTTTATCGTAGAAATTGGTTTCGCGTATATAGAATTTATCATAAACATCGGTCATTGCATAATCAGAAAAGTATACTAAATCTTCCATATCGACCGGATCATAATACATTGCGCTGTCATAGTTCTCTTGAGTCCAGCCGTCTATCCATTTAAAATCACTGGTAGTACCAAGAGTATCACTGTAACCGGAATATGTCGGGGCAAAGTAGTTGTAGTTAAAATCAACCTTTAGTGTGTCTTTCTGAACTCTAGACCAGGATGCCCAATTGGGAAACAGACTGTCAAAACCGATTACACGGTTGTTATTAACATAAAGCCTGTATATGCTTCTCTGATAGTTCTGGTTTGAGTTAAGAAACGTATAACGATCAACATCATTTACAGTTCTGTCAGCAATAAACGTATTACCTTTTATTTCAATAAGATAATCGTTATTTTCAAAATATGTACCTGTTTCAAACACTACTGTACCATAAGTACCGGTGCCCGTCTCATACCATACATTATTATAGAAGCCTAAAAAGTATTTACGTTCTCTATCAGTACAGCCAATCCAGAGCGGATAACTTGCGGTACATTTATAAAAGTACGAATTCTGAATGGTTACCGATAAATCATCTGCTGCAAATCCTGCCGAGTCCCGACAAAAAATAGCAAGCGAGGCTGTATTTGCATAATACAAACCATCAATCACAATTGTTTTTGCGTTTGGTGCAAGCAAACCATTATGCACAGAACCATCCATACGAATATTTTCAAGAAGATATTCGCTTGTAGGTATTTTTTTACTTGTATCGTCAATTACATACACACTTGAAGATGAAAGGGTGATATTTGTATTTCTTACAGATACATTTACACCTTCTGTGTTGTTGTCAACAACGACAAAACTTTCTGCTGACTCATATGTAAATCCGTCAACAACCAGTGTTCCGTTGCCGTTTTTCTTAAAACCGTGTTTAAAAATTGTTTCGTTACCGCGGTTTTCATTTGCAGACCAACCCAATGTAGGATTACAACTTTCAAGATCCATATCCGCATTAGGTGATATACCTGCGTTTGCACCCAGGAATATAGCATTGTTGGTCACTGAAAGTTGGGATTGAGTATAAGTACCCGGTGCAAGAATGAACACGGGTGCCTCATCATTTCTTGCAGCAAGAACTGCAGTTGCAAGAGACTTGTAATGTCTGCCGCTTT
>JAZUOQ010000173.1:0-2958 GCA_045604775.1 Eubacteriales bacterium | reverse complement strand
GCGGGTGATAAGACCGGTACGTATGTTGTGGAACAATACTTGCGTTCAGTCGCGATCGGTATAGTAGATGTAATTAATATCATCCAGCCGGAAGTACTTTGCATCGGCGGTGGTATCTCAAAAGAAGGAGATACGATCCTCGCTCCTGTCAAGGCGTATGTTGAAGAGGAGATGTTTGCAAAAAGAAGCGACACATTTACAGAAGTTCGTATGGCAAAACTGGGTAATGATGCAGGTATTATAGGAGCTGCATTGCTTAACGCATAATGGAATATTTTGACGAGCGCTTTGAGCGCATTGATGAACTTAATATTGACGGTTATAAAATATATCAAAACACCAAACTGTTTCGTTTCGGCATAGATGCGGTGCTGTTAACAGGCTTTGCTGACATAAAAAAAGGTGACAGAGTAATTGACATTTGCAGCGGTAGTGGTATAATACCGTTTCTTATGCTTGCACGACACGATGCAGAGCGTGTGACGGCAGTTGAATACTTTGAGTATTTTTGTTCTCTTATGAGAAAAAGTGCCGATATGAACGGCTGTTCTGACAGGCTTGATATAATTAATGCCGATATTAAAGAAATAGACAAGCATTTTAAAAAAAGCACATTTGATGTACTAACCGTTAATCCTCCGTACGAAAAAAACGGACACGGTATTGACAGTGATAATCCTGTCAAAAACGCGGCGCGCCGTGAAACGTTATGTGATATAAATGATATTGCAAACGCCGCGAAATATTTGCTGGAAACGGGTGGTCGGCTGTATATGATACACCGTCCCTCCCGCTTGTGTGATGCATTGTATGCGTTAAGAAACGCAGGTATTGAACCGAGAACTGTACAGCTTGTACAATCAAGGGCAGGGGATGTACCAAACCTTGTTCTTATATCTGCGATAAAAGGCGCACCGCCTTATCTTAAGGTTTTGCCTAATCTTACTATATATAATGAAGACGGCACATACACAAAGGAATGTAACAAGGTTTATGAAGAAGTTTGATTTTTATATTGTCGGCACCCCTATTGGTAATTTATCCGATTTTTCACCAAGGGCGGTTCAAACACTAGCAGATGTTGATTTTATTGCGGCTGAAGACACAAGAAATACACTGAAATTGTTAAATCATTTTAATATTAAAAAGCCGATGATAAGCTATTTTGAACACAATCGCAAAAAGCGCGGTGAGGAGATAATGTCGCTTTTGCGAGAGGGAAAAACAGGTGCGCTGGTATCGGATGCAGGTATGCCGGCAATATCCGATCCCGGACAGGATCTTGTCGAACTATTGTATGAGAACGGGTTTTCGGTAACAACTGTACCGGGCCCTACAGCGTTTACAACAGCACTTGTGCTGTCAGGGCTTGATACTTCCCGCTTTTCTTTTGAGGGTTTTTTATCTACTACCAAGAAAAATCGCCTTGAGCATTTGAACAGTATAAAAAATTGTAAAAATACGCTTATATTCTATGAAGGGCCTACCAAGGTAAAGGGTACGCTCAAAGATCTAGTCGAAATACTCGGTGACAGAAAATGTGCTGTTGCACGCGAACTCACAAAACTGTATGAGCAGGTTTTACGCGGCAGTATAAGTGATATGATATCTCATTTTGAGGACAATGAACCCAAGGGTGAGTTTGTGATTGTTGTTGAGGGAGCGACGCAACAAAGTGATGAGCATTTTTGGGACAAATTATCATTGGCTGATCACGTTTCGTATTACATAAATACGGGTGAGAATAAAAAGGATGCCATAAAACTTGTTGCTGCCGACCGCGGTATGCCCAAAAGTGAGGTATATAGCGCAGTTATGAGGAAAGATTAAATCGTACGACAAAATATGGTAATTTTTTCTGCTTTTTTGTTCTATAATTGTCTTAAATTGTAAAGGAGAGGATTATATGAACGGAAAACTACGGGCGATTGTTGCGCAGACCGAAATGGAGAATATGAAGCGTATCTGCGAATTTTTAAAAGAAAACGGGTACGAGATAACGGATACCACTCAGTCTGGAACCGAGGCTGCAGAATTGATACTGAAACATCGACCTGATGTCGTTATTACAGATGCCTATCTGTTGGATACCGATTTTTCGGGTATGATGGATATACTTGAAAAGCATAACTTTGATAACAAATGTGTGTTTGTGGTTGCAACTACTGTTAAAAATGGATGTCTTATTGAGAGTGTGTTGACGCGCGGTGTTGATTTATTCACGCTGATGCCGTTTGACAATGCTTTATGTGACGGTAAAATACGCTCGATATATCTTCGAAAACAGCAGATAAAATCTAAAAGTGCGGGTCAAGTGGATGTAAGTGATGAATTTGAACTGATGAATTATATATCTCATATGATGCATAAAGTGGGAGTTCCGGCATCCATACGCGGTTATGATTATATTCGTGACTCAATAATAATGGCACTTAAAGATAAAAGTATACTTAAAGCGATAACTAAAGAGATGTATCCCAGTGTTGCTAAAAGTAATGACACAACGCCTTCTCGTGTCGAACGTGCGATCCGCCACGCTGTCGAGGTTGCGTGGCAAAGAGGTGATGTAGATGTGCTTAACGGCATTTTCGGTTACACCGTAAAAAGTTCAAAAGGCAAGCCTACAAATGGTGAATTTATCTCTATGCTTGCCGAAAAGGTACGCCTGGAACTTAAAATTTCCTAAATATTTACTTGTAAACAAAGTCGAAAATGGGTTGACGGACTCAGTCGAAAAATGTTATGCTATTGCCGTGGTTAAATTTGACCACGGCAATTTTTTATAAAGGAGACCGTAAATGAGTAAATTATTAAAACTCATAGCAACGTTATGCATATTTGTAATGTTGCTATCTTTACCTGTTTTTGCACAGACAGGTGATACGCCTAATGATCCCATTCAGGACGGCGATCAGACCCCCGGCGGCGAGCAGACCCCCGGCGGTGAGCAGACCCCCG
>JAZUOQ010000172.1:0-9405 GCA_045604775.1 Eubacteriales bacterium | reverse complement strand
CAACAGAACCGGGGATACAGAATGCCTGAAGTCCTTTGCCGATCTCAACAGCAGCGTCAGCAGCAGTCTTAACACCCTCTTTAAGAGCGATAGCGCAACCGAGTGTGTAAGCCCATACAGCGTTCTCAAAAGCGATAGGCTGAACGCCGCGAACGATAGACTCAGCATCGACACCCTTCTCAAGACAGAACTCCTTAGCTTCATCAAGTGTTTTAAAACCGTACTTTGCAAGAACAGGCTCAATCTGACCTATTCTTCTCTCGTAACTTTCAAAATTAGCCATTATGTCGTCCTCCCTTAATTATTCTGCTCTCGGATCGATGTACTTAACAGCCTCATCGTATCTGCCGTACTGACCGATATTTTTCTCGTATGCATCCTTAGGATCAGCACCCTTACGGATCATATCCATCATTTTACCGAGATGTACAAACTTGTAACCGATGCACTCGTTGTTCTTATCGAGAGCAACGCTGAGTATGTAACCTTCAGCCATTTCGAGATAACGTACACCCTTTGCATTTGTAGCAAAGATGGTTCCTACCTGTGAACGAAGTCCTTTACCAAGGTCTTCGAGTGAAGCACCGATGGGAAGACCGTCCTCGGAAAAAGCAGTCTGTGTTCTACCGTAAACGAGCTGCTTAAAGATCTCTCTCATAGCAACGTTGATGGCATCACAAACAAGGTCTGTGTTAAGAGCTTCGAGAAGTGTTTTGCCCTGAAGTATTCCACCTGCCATAGCTGCAGAGTGAGTCATACCTGAGCAACCGAGTGTTTCAACAAGCGCTTCCTCGATAATACCCTCTTTAACGTTAAGTGTAAGTTTACAGCAACCCTGCTGCGGTGCACACCAGCCGATACCGTGCGAAAGACCGCTGATATCAGAAATCTGAGTTGCTTTTACCCATTTACCTTCTTCAGGAATGGGAGCAGGACCGTGATGCGGACCCTTTGCAACAGGGCACATCATTTCAACTTCGTGTGAATAATTCATTGTTTTGCTCCTTTCAGAGAATATAATTAAAATACCTTTTGATATTTTATCATATAAACCGTCAATAATCAAGTAATTTTTGCTTGACAAATATAATAGGTTACTGTACTATGTGTTATAGTACACATAGTACAGTGAGGTGCAGTATGATTATTGTAGATAAAGGTTCTAATATACCTATATATGAGCAAATAGTGCTTAAGATTGAACGGCTGATTGAACTGGGCGTATTAAAAGTCGGGGATAAAATACCTGCAGTACGTACGTTGGCAACGGAACTTACGATAAATCCCAATACAGTTCAGAAAGCTTATTTTGAGCTTGAGAGTGCAGGTATAACCACATCGCGTCACGGGATAGGCAGGTTTGTAAGTGAAGGCGCAAAAGAAGCTATTGTACGCCGTCACGGTGAACGCGACAGGCGTCTTTATGATATGTTGTGTGAATTTCAGAAAATGGGGATCAGTAAAAGCACTGTAACAGAAACTGTAAATAGAATTTGGGGTGAAGCAGATGATTAATGTAAATAACATATCCAAAAAATTCTCCGGTTTTAAAGTATTAGATGGCGTTAATTGTAATGTGCGCGAGGGCTCGGTTTATGGGCTGGTTGGGGTCAACGGTGCCGGAAAAAGTACTTTACTGCGAATTATCACAGGGGTAATCAAGGCAAATGAGGGTTCTGTGGTTATTGATGGTGAGAGCGTGTGGGATAATCCGCGTGCAAAATCACGTCTTGCGTTTGTATCCGATGAGCCGTATTTTGATTTGAATGCAACGCTTTGGCAGAATATGAAAATGTATAAGGCATTTTATAAAGATTTTCGCGAAGAAGAATTTTTTCTATGCTGTGACAGGCTTTTGCTTAACGAAAAGATAAAACTTAACAAAATGTCAAAGGGACAGCGCAGACAGAGTGCTATAGCGCTTGCACTAGCAACGATGCCCAATTACTTAATACTGGACGAAACATTTGACGGACTTGATCCGATAGTGCGCAAAACCGTCAAAAAACTTATATTTGACCGTGTCTCAAGTGAAAATATGAGTGTTGTTATGACAACTCATTCTCTTTATGAACTTGAGAATACTTGTGATACACTGGCACTTTTATCAAACGGAAAACTTGCACTTGAATGTGATGTTGAAAATCTTAAGACTTCAGTTTTTAAGGTGCAGTATATGTCGGAATTTGATCTTGTGCCGAATGGTGTTGAGGTGATTTCAAAAGCTGTACGCGGCAGTATTACCGAACTAACTGTAAAAGGAAACAGGGAACACATAGAAAGTGCAATATCAGCAATAAAACCTGTTTTTTATGATATTCTTCCGCTGTCGCTTGATGAGGTGTTTGAATATGAAGTGAGCAGATTGGGGGAAATAGAGTGAGTGTTTTTTTAAAACTATTTCGTTTTATGCTCAAGCGTCTTTCACTGTATGCTGTGACATTTACTTTTGTATTTTGCTTGCTTGCACTTTCAATTCCGGCATCAATCGGTAAAATGCATATATATTATGGTCCGCTAAATATGCACTGGCCTGCACTTGTATGTGCGTATATTATGCCGTGTATACTTTGTTTTGTTGTGTTTTCACATTGCCGCTGCAAAAGTGAGTTTGATTTTTACGGATCGGCACCATATAAGCGCTCAGATATATACTTTTCGGGCGTGCTGTGTGCTCTTGTAATGTCGCTTGTATCGGTAACTGTTGTGTTTTTTATAAATATATTTCCTTTGGCAGTATGGAACTATGTTAAAATTTCAGTCGATGTATTGATTCGAGTTTATGTTACGGCACTGGTAATAACGGCATCCACCTGTGCGTGTGCTGCAGTTGGCTGCAGTGCTGCACAAACTGATATGTCGTCTGCTTTTGCAACGGTAACGCTTGTATTTGCACCTTACCTTGTTATTGATTCGTCGCTTGGTATTTTTGATACAGTGGCGGATGCAAGGCTTGGTAGCACACAAATATTTGATACATCAATACTGAGTATACCCGAAGCGATATTTTCGTTAAGTCCGGGCTGGGCGGGCTCAACAATTGATTATCCGTTCAATGCAGACAGATATATAACTTATTTCACATTGTTTGTGAATATTGTTTGCGCGATTGTGCTTTTTGCTGTCGGTGTTTATGTCTATCAAAGGTTGATTTCAAGCAGTTTTTTAAGACATACTATGAGTTTTATTTGGACACTTGCTGTCAGTTTTTATGTAGCTGAATGGTTATACAGAACAGTTAACAGTATAAATCAAACTAACTTTTTGCTTATGGTTGGTATGCTTATTGCAGTGTTGCTTGTGTATTTTGTAATTGAACTGGCACTTGGCGGTATCAGGGGTATCAAAAAAATCGGTGTGCCGTTTACGGTTACTTTCGGTACTTCGGCGGTTTGGATACTGTTTGTTTTTACTTATACTGAGGTGTTACGATGAAGATTTATTTACAGGAACTAAAACGTCTGGGACCGTCTGTTGCGGTGTTTACAGCGTTGTTGATTATAGGCACGGTTCTTAAGCAAATAACTACCGACACAGTTTTTGTGTTATCAATTCTTTGTGGTATTGCAATGCCTTTTGTAATAGTTAAAACCGTGTTCGGATACCGATTTGATAGTGGAGGAAATGACCTGTTAGGAAGTGTGGCGGTAAACACGTTTGTTTTGTATTGTGTGAAAATGCTTGCAGTGTTTACTGCCTGTGCAGTGTGCGTTTTACCGCTTTTGATTTCAGGATATCAGATATCGGGTACTGTTACCGTTTTATATTTTGAAATGTTATGCAGTGCGCTGTTTTCGGTACAGATCACAAAAACGCGTAGTATGTGGGTGTTTATTACACTGGGTTTAAGTTTTGGTGTTAACCTTTTGGTGTTTATTGTCAATAGTATATTACAGAATGATCTACACACACAAATGACGGTTATATCGCTTCCGTCACCGCTTTTGTATCTTCCGCTTGCGATTATCGGAATGTTTTTCGGACAACGAACCGGAAAAGCGTTTGAATATATCAGTGTATGGCTTATTGCAGAGATAATATTTATTTTATTTATCGGTATGACCTATGATATGGGTATTTATGCAGCGGCAATATCCACGGCGGTTATCTTGTCTGTAATGCTTGTCATTGACAGAAATATACGCGGTGTGTTAAAATCAATACCTATAGCAGTTTCGGTAATTGTGATTGGCGGTTTGCTTTATAACGGTATTATAAAATATGTAAACTATTGTGAAGTTGTAAACATTATACCGGAACAGGTGGAAAATGTGGAATTTTATGACTATACCTTTAAATATTCGGATAGTGATGTTGTCACAAGCAATGACAATACGGTTATAACTGCACTTCTTGAACCGGAAACGGAATATAGTAATAGAACATTAATGGTTCATTTTGATACAGGCGGTTTATTGCCTGTGGTAAGGTCAGTTCATATTACGGAGGAAGCTTATGAAAAAATTGAAGGAGCAACTGAAAAATAACAAGGTTTTAAAGCTTATAAGCTTTTTAACATTGCCATTGTTTATATGGGTTTGTCTTCTTAATGCCGAATATCTTAACTATGGCGATATATTTTCTCCGTTTGTGCGTTGGGGAAAAGGACCGGGTAAGCTTATTTTCGCAATGTTTGTTCTTGCAGTGCTGAGTGTTGCGGTACTTGCGCTTGTGAAAAAACTGTGGATATATGGTACAGTATTCGGTTCTCTTACAGTTATTCTTTCGGTCATAAATCATCTTAAGGTAAGTGCCAACGGTGATAATTTTATGCCGTGGGATATTTCTATGGCAGGAAATGTCGGTCAGCTTACGGGGTTTGTCACTTTTTCTTTCCCACCGCTTATGTTTATGTGGATATCACTTATTGCACTGTTTGTTGTATTCTATTGGCTTACGGATGCACAAATTCCGCTGAAATGGTATTTCCGTATACCTGTACCGGTGATTATTACTGTGGT
Source organism: Eubacteriales bacterium (assembly GCA_045604775.1). GTDB lineage: Bacteria > Bacillota > Clostridia > Oscillospirales > QAKW01 > RGIG9041. The sequence goes on along the minus strand of JAZUOQ010000172.1, from coordinate 4,444 downwards.
TGTGATATCGCTTTGGAACAAGCCTGTGGCAGCTGAAAAAATGCTTAATAAATTCGGAATGTCATTTAACGATTCTATACTGCAGTCGTCTAACTATACTGCCAATGGCTTTGTAAATGCGTTTACTATAAATTGTTTTGCTCTAAAGGTAAGTGAACCGGAAAACTATTCAAAGCAAGCTCTTGATGATATACTTGGCGAGTATGATACAACCGAGGCTCAGGCAAGTCCTGATGTTGTTGTAATATTATCAGAGGCATTTTTTGATGCACGTACTTTAAATAATACCGAATTTTCTGAAAATCCGCTTAATAACTGGGATGAAATAATATCACGCGAAGGTGCTGTTAGCGGTAAAATGTATACAACGGCTCACGGCGGAGGAACGGTGCGCACCGAGTTTGAAGTGCTAACAGGGCTTACTGTTGATTATCTTACTAACGGTACAAGCCCATATTTATATGTTACAAATGAACTTGAAAGTTATGTTTCAAATTATAAGGACCAAGGGTATAATACAATTGCGATTCATAGTTATGACGGAAAATTCTATTCAAGAAATATTGCATATTCTTTGCTTGGCTTTGATAAGTTTATAACACAGACTGAAATGGCAAAACGGAAGGATTGTACTTTCAGACGCGGGTATATCACAGACGACACTTTTATGAATGTGCTTATTGAGGAACTGGAAAACAGTGATTCCGCCCCCAATTTTGTTTTTGGGATAACAATGGAAAATCATCAGAAATATGCTAAATCAGACCCCGATGATATAATTATAGATGTTACAAATGACAGTTTGTCCGAGGGTGCGCTTGATGCGCTTACCACTTATACTCAGGGTTTGTATAATGCGGATAAAGCACTTGGAAAACTTATAGATTATATTGATAATCGTGAGCGAGATACGGTTCTTTTGTATTTTGGTGATCACTTACCGACACTCGGTGGGTATCACGAGGCGTATAATGATGCCGGCAATGTAAATATTGATGATGGTTACACTACCGAGGAGTTTAAATATATTTATTCGGCTCCATACTTTATATATTCAAATTACGGCGCTGATTTTGGAGACAGCGAACAATACAGTGAAGTTTCAACCTATTATTTGCTTTCACTCATTGCCGATAAAACAAAAACTTCCAAAACTCCGTATATGCAGTATTTGTTGGACAACTTCACCGCTTTGCCATACTATCACGTAAGACTTGGTATGACACCGGAAGGTCAGAACAAAAACTTTATTAAAAATATGGAGCATTTCACATACTATAAACTGTCGAATTAATACTCTGCTTATAGCAGAGTATTTTTTTATTATTTTTAAAATATTTTTCAAAAAAGTGAAATTGTTCGTTTTGTTCGGTTTTGGCCGCTATACTTAAAAGTGAAACAAGTTAGGCCTAACGAGTTTTAAAAAATAAAAATTAATCTAAGGAGGGACTTAATTTGTCCGAATTTATTACAAATTCTACTTTTCACGGTGATTTTGAAGAGCAGCAGTTACAAGATCTGCTTGGTGAATCACCTGAACAGTGTAGTTTTTCATTTTGCGAAACAGGTGTATACGATTTTCACGGTGCAAGAGTTAATGAAATTAGCATTTCTAATGACAATGTTACTGTTAAAAATGTAACAGTGGACAAGGTTGTAGATGTAAACGGTTCTTACTGCACTTTTGAAAATGTTAGATTTGAAGGTACTACGCAATCTGTATTGTTTACAAATAATACACATAACACTTTGTTTGATCGCTGTACCTTTATTGGAGATAATGACACAGAGTATGCAATGAATGCTGATGCAAATGTAAATACTGATGTGGTCATTTCAAATTGTTATTTTACCGGTTTTGATAAAATAATTTACGTGCCATTCAGTAAAACAAGCGCCGAGCCTGTAAAGCTTAATGCAACATTTACAGGTGGCTGGTGTGACGGAATTTCTTACGTAGTGCACAGCAGCTCTAATATTAAGGCAAATTTATTTTTTAACAGTTTTAACATTAATAATGTTATTAATGTATTTAAATGTGACAGAGGCGTATGGACACATTCAAATGTTATTATCAATTCAATGCTGGGTAATATTATACCTACTGAAGAAGAAAATCCATTATGGGGTGGTTCAAGTGTAAGTATAGAAGGTATTGTTTATTTTACAAACGGTGTAGTAAACCTTGAATGTAATGTACCCATTTCCTCTTCTACAAAATTTTTCTGTGACGAAGCACCGGATACCCGATACTGTAATGTGCAAAATGGCGGCAGCGATTACCCTTTCGGTATAAAAACGCATACACGTAATATTGATTTTACGCTTGCTCCCAATGAGGTTTTTTCTTTAGGTTCTTTATATTTCACAAATATAGAACTGGATGAAAACTCTTCTTTAAGCAGTCAAGACATAACCGTTTTTGTAGATGATTCCCCATACATATTAGGCACCAAAGTAAATGGTGTAAAATATGTTAAAATCCAAAACAACAAATCTGAAAATGGTGAATCAAAAAGTATAACAGGAACACTAAATATTAATACAGAGATGTATTTAGTATCTTGTAATTAATGAAAGGAGAAAAAAATATGCCAAATAACAATGTAACAAATTTAAAATATTATGGCAGCTTTGATGAAGCACAATTAGATTACATTTTAGATACATGTCCTCTCAAAAAACAAAACGGCACTTACGATTTTCACGGTGCAAGTGTTAATAATCTGATTATTAAAGAATCAGGTATCACCGTAAAAAATGTAACAATTAAAAATACAATGCTTGTTAAAGAGGGCTGCAGTTTATCCAAGTTAGAAAATGTACGCTTCGAAGGGAGCACACAGCCTGTTATATTTGAAAATGATACACATAAAGCCTTGTTTGAGTGCTGTACTTTTGTGGGTAATAACACACCATTTGCAATGAATGCTGATACAAATGTAAATACTGATGTAGTTATTTCAAACTGCTATTTTTATAGTTTTAAAGAAATTATTAACGTTGCACATAAAGATAATCAAAGTGAACCTGTAAAGCTTAATGCAACATTTACAGGCGGCTGGTGTGACGGAATTTCTTACGTAGTACACAGCTGTGCAGATGTTGATGCAAATTTGATTTTTAACGGCTTTGATTTTGAAGGTGTTATTAATGTATTTAAATGCGACAGAGGCAATCAGACACATTCAAATGTTATTATCAATTCAATGTTGGGTGACATTATACATGTCGAAGAAAATCCATTAAACAGTGAATCAACAGTAAGTGTCGAAGGTGTTGTATATTTTACAAACGGCACAGTAAACCTTGAGTGTAATGCACCCATTATATCTTCTACAAAGCTTTTCTGTGACGAAGCACCGGATACCCGATACTGCAATGTAAAGCAGTTCGGTGAAAGTGAATATCCGTTTTAAAGACAAAACGACTGTAAACACATTAGATATCACACTTACGCCTAATGCGGAATTTGATTTAGGACCATTTCACTTTACCAAAATTGAGTTGCCTGAAAATTCCGGTTTAAATGAGGAGGATATTACTGTTACTACAAATGGATTGCCATATACGCTTGGTACAAATGTTGATTATGTTAAAAGAGTTAAAATCAAAAATAATACAAATGCTGTCAAAAATTTTAAGTTAAACATTACTACTAAAAACATATTTTAAAACTAATTAAAAGGAGGATGATTTTATGCCAAATAATAATGTAACAAAATCAAAATACTACGGCAGTTTTAATGATGAACAGTTAAATACACTTCTTAATGAGGCTCAAGACACAAAAGATTTTACACTTGATGTCTTAAGAGGGTACTACGATTTTCACGGTGCAACGATTGACAAATTAGCAATTGCGGCATTAGGAATAACCGTCAAAAATGTAACAGTAAAAAATACAATGCTTATAAAAAATGGTGTAAGAAATTGCAAATTTATTAATGTACGTTTTGAATCACCTGTTCAATCTGTTAGCTTTGAAAGTAATACATGGGCAAATTTATTTGACAGGTGTACTTTTATAGGTTCAGATACTGCAGAATGTGCAATGAATGCAGGAACAACCATTGATGAGAGTAAAAATGCTGAAAGTGAAGATTATGTGCAAAACATAAACGACACACTCTTAGTTTCAAATTGTTATTTTAAAAATTTTAAAGAAATAGTAAAAGTATTACATACTGACAATAGTAAAAGTGCAGTTTTTAACGCAACATTTACAGGCGGTAGGTGCGAAAATGTTGATTATGTAGTGCATTGTACAACAAGCGCTAACACCAATCTGTTTTTTAACGGCTTTTCTATGGGTGAAGTTGTTAATGTGTTTAAATGTGACAGAGGTTATTTTACTAGTTCAAACATAGTTATAAACTCAAATATTGAAGGTTTGCAATCAGCATCAGATGGTGATTATGATGTAGAAGGTATTGTTTATTTT
>JAZUOQ010000171.1:0-2281 GCA_045604775.1 Eubacteriales bacterium | reverse complement strand
TATTGAAAATGGCGAGTGTGTTATTGTAACACGTCACAACCGTGAAAAAACTGTAGTTAAGCTTGAAGATCTTGTTGCTGCTGTTGAGAAAAAACTTGCTGAAGTACACGAGGGTATTTATAACCGTGCGCTTCAAAACCGCGAAAAACGTACATATGACTGTGTCACAACTGATGATATAGTTGAGGCGCTTGCTAAAAACGGTGACGGTTTTATACAGGCAATGTGGTGTGGAGACGAGGCGTGCGAGGATGCTGTAAAAGAAAAAACAGGCGTTGGATCACGCTGTATACCATTTAACCAAAAAAACATTTCCGATAAATGTGTATGTTGCGGTAAACCTGCAAAATCAATGGTACTGTGGGGTAAAGCATATTAAACTAAACAATTCCGAGTGCACAGCACTCGGAATTACATTATAGGAGAGCCAATGGTAAATATTGTTTTGGTAGAGCCGGAAATACCTCAAAATACCGGCAACATTGCAAGAACCTGTGCGGCAACAGGTATGCGCCTTCATATTATCGAGCCTATAGGTTTTGAAATATCTGACCGCACGGTACGCCGTGCAGGACTTGATTACTGGCAGTATCTTGATATTACCATATATAAAAATTACGATGAGTTTTTAAGTAAAAACAAGGGTGATTTTTATTATTGTACAACTAAAGGTAAAAATATTTATTCTGAAGCAAAGCTGACTTCAAATGAACTTTATCTTGTTTTCGGCAAAGAGACAAAAGGGCTTGATGAAAAACTGCTTGCTGACAACTACGATAAATGTATACGTATACCTATGATTAATGACGCACGTTCACTTAATTTGTCAAACTCAGTCGCGATAATCGGTTATGAAGCTTTACGTCAACGTGGGTTTGAAAAACTTAAAACAGAAGGAGCACTTACAACATTATGAGAAAAATAACGGCTTTTTTAGGCTCTTTTATAATAATGATTTCGCTTTTTTCGGGAAGTGTTTGTTTTGCTGAAGTTACAGAGGCGGCTGTGCCGTCATATTATAATTCGGCAGATAACGGTTGGATATCGGGTGTTGATGCTCAGCTTAATTCGTCTGCATGCTGGACTTTTACTCAAAATGAACTTATTGAAATAAATGTCGCTAAAAAAACAGGTCAGAAGTATGATTTTTCTGAGCAGGCAATGAAATTTGAAACCTCTTTTCTTACAGGTGATAATATAACATACACGCGTTACCCTAATGACGGCGGTAACGAATATATGTCTACGGCCTATCTTGCTTCATATGGTTCTGTATTAGATAAAGATGCACCATTTTCAATGGAAGAAATACCGGAATATAATTTTGCATCGCTTAAAAAGTATGGGTATCTTGACCACGCCAAAATGTTTAAATACGGTGTCAATTCCAGTCTGGTTTATCCTGCAAAGGCTGTAGATAAAATAAAAGAGCTTGTTATGGAGTATGGCGCTGTCGGAACAGGCGTGTATTATGATAAGCTTTATGAGAATGCAAACGCCACTAACTATTACTACACGGGGAATGTAAACAATCCCGATCACGCGATAGCTATTATCGGCTGGGATGATAATTACAGTGCATCTAATTTTAAAAACAAACCTGCAGGGGATGGTGCATTTATTGTAAAAAACAGCTGGGGTAAATATCATAACAATGCAACCTCAGATATTGTTTATGTTTCTTACTATGATAAAATAATTACTTTTGAGTTTTTTGTGTCCGATTATGAAATAAATAATGATTTGTATGATAATATTTATCAACACGATTGGTATGGTTGGACTCAAAACGGATATATGCAAAGCAACAGTGTTTTGTGTATCTCTCGTTTTACTGCAGACTCACTTACCGAAAAAATAACCCCTGTATCAACCTATGCAGTTCAGCCAAACACAAAGGCAGAGGTGTATATTAATACTTTTGACGGTGATCCATACAATCAAGCGGCGTTTAAAAAAGTATATGAAGGAACTTTTGATTCTATAGGTTATTACACAATGAGTTTTGAGCCTCAGACACTTAACTGTCAGACCTATGCAGTTGCGATCAGAACCAGTTATGGATCAAGTTTTACCGAGTTTGCAATGCAGGGCAACAGCGCAGGGATTGTGGCGGGTGCTAAGAATATACCGAACACTTGCTATGTCGGTACGGAATTCGGTAATATTATGCCTCTTGAAAAGGCGTTTGCCAACGCTGATCAGATGCTTTGTATAAAAGCTTTTACGACGGATGGCGAAAAACCGCCAAAGGTTGACAGTGTAAAAAAGTTTAATGATA
>JAZUOQ010000170.1:0-5836 GCA_045604775.1 Eubacteriales bacterium | reverse complement strand
GGTCAGAGGTGTAAGCACAGTAATGTGTTTAGCTGACTGATACTAATAGATCGAGGGCTTGACCAAGAAGATGTGTTATTGAGTAACTCTTGCAAAGTAACTTCTGTTCAGTTTTGAGAGTACATTGTACTTTCAAGTCGGGGTAGATTACACGAAGGTCCCACCCGTTCCCATTCCGAACACGGTAGTTAAGCTTCGTTGTGCAGACAATACTTGGCTGGCGACGGCCCGGGAAGATATGTTATGCCGACACAAAGGACACACGTATGTGTGTCCTTTTTATTTTTATTTTGATGTAAATATAGTATTTGGATTGTACTTACCGCAATCCAAACTTTTAGTTTGCAATATCACTTTACCTGCCAAGAATGATATTCCTTTTATTGTTCCTCAACAGTGTAAGAATGAGGTGAGGGGAATGAAAAGGGTAGTAAAAAATCTCTTGAACAAAATTGATAAGATTGTACTTACAATAAAGTTCAAGAGATAAATACAAATGGGGAGTGGAAACACTCCTTATCCTCTTTAATAATAACACAAAATTTATTAAAAATCAAGAGGAGATTAAAAAATGAGTATATTAGCTTATGAATTAGTTGAATACAGAATTTTCTACAGTCTTAACAGATGCTTTACAAGATTTTTTAGCGAAGAAGCAATAAAAGAATATAATATACTTAGTAAAGAACACCACGCTAAACTGTTCTGTTCTTGATTAATAACAGATACCCGTCATCTACTGATACTTCGGCGGTGTCTGTTATTTCATTGCTTGTTGCATACTGATAAAATGGTGTGATTACGGCATTATTAAGATTATATTTTGCACCGCTAATATTAACACCGTTGGCTTTTCCGGTTAGATTTAACAAAGAAAAATATTTAAAATCTGTTATTTTAACCGGTCTTTTACCTATCGTTGTTATTTCACAGTTGTCATCAGCTATAATGCCTTTTGCACCGCTTTGCATAATCATAAAAAGAGCGTATAGATTTACAAGTGTATGGTCAAGTCTGTCACCTGTAACACCCAACAGTATAAAATCATCAAAACCGCGTTTCAATGCTTCTTTAATAGCAAAAACAGTGTCGGTATCATCTTTTTCACAAGGTAAAATTATTGTCTCAATATCGGTATTGGGTTTGCTATGTGAATCAAAATCACCGATTATCAGGTTGGGTATTAGTTTCATTTTTTCGGTATGATATAACCCACCGTCACAAGCTATAATAAAATCACCCGTTTTTATATATTTACTTATTAAGTCGTAATTGCAGATTTTTCCTGCACCAATTATAACACATCTCATAACTTTTACCTTATAGAGAAAAATCTATATCTGTACCGTGACTATTTAAAAAAGCTTTTGCTTTTGAAAAATGTTTACATCCAAAAAAGCCGTTATACGCGGATAATGGAGATGGATGGGCGCATTTAAGTACCAAATGATTTTTATTGGTTATCAGTTTTTCTTTCTCGCCCGCAGGTCTTCCCCATAACATAAACACCATTGGTGTTTCGCGTTCGTTTAACAGCTTGATTATTTTATCGGTAAGTATTTCCCAACCTTTGCCCCTGTGAGATGCTGCGGCGCCTGCGCGCACCGTAAGTACCGTGTTTAGTAAAAGTACGCCGTTTTGTGCCCACTTGATAAGATGACCGCTTTTTGAGATCGGGATACCAAGGTCTGCATTTAATTCTTTATATATATTTACAAGCGATGGCGGTGGTTTTATCCCCTCGCGTACCGAAAAGCACATTCCGTGAGCTTGACCTTCGCCATGGTATGGGTCCTGCCCGAGTATTACGACTTTTACATCTTTATAGTCGGTCATTTTAAGCGCATTAAAAATATCGTGCATATCGGGGTAAATAGTATAATTTTTGTATTCGTTTTTTAAAAAATCACGCAAATTTTTATAGTATTCACAGTCCCATTCATCTTTTAAAAGTATATCCCACTGATTACCTATACTTACCATAGTGTCACTTCCTTTTTATATTCATTATAACAATTAGCGGTTGACAAAACAAGTATTAAAGTTCATAATTAATATAACTATAAAAGCGAGGTGTTTTACTATGGTAACAGATAAAATAATCGGTAATATAAACGGTGCAGATGTAAAAGAATTCACTATTACAAATGGTAAGCTTACCGCAAATTTAATGGAGTATGGTGCAACTATACATAATCTTATTTTTGATGGCATTGATTGCGTTGCAGGTTATGACACACTTGAAGGGTATATTAACGGTGACTCGTATCAGGGTTCAACTGTAGGCAGATATGCTAATCGCTTGGGTGCTGCACGCTTTACACTTAACGGTAAAGAATACAAGGTCGGTGCAAACGAAAAAGATGTCACAATGCTTCATGGCGGCTTTGTTGGATTTTCACACAGATTGTACAAAGGTGAAAAAACAGGTGATAACGCTGTCAAATTCACAATGGTATCACCCGATGGCGAGGGTGGTTTCCCCGGAAATCTTACAATGTCTGTCACATTTTCAGTTGAAAATGACACATTAAAGTTGTTTTATGAAGCTCAGAGTGATAAAGATACAGTTGTAAACTTTACAAATCACGCTTATTTCAATCTCGGTTCAAAAAATAATCTTACTACAGAACTTTGTATAAAAGCGGATGCCATTACGCCTGTTGACGAACTTCTTATACCTACCGGTGAGTATATGGATGTAACAGGTACAGAGTTTGATTTCAGAACCTCAAAGCCTATTGGTAAGGATATCGAAGGCGCACATCCTCAACTTGCACTTGGCGGCGGCTACGACCATAACTTTGTATTGGGTGATAAAGTGGAATATAAAAAAGATTGTATTACGGCGTACTGCCCTGAAAGCAATATTAAACTCAGTTGTTCTACTGATATGCCGGGGGTTCAGCTCTATACATCAAATGTTCTTGACGAGCCGTGCGGTAAGGGATCAAAACCTCTTACAAAGTTCTATGCATTTTGTTTAGAAACCCAGTTTTTCCCTGACAGCCCCAATCAGCCGTCATTCCCATCAGCCACACTCAAAGCAGGTGATAAATTCACATCAGTTACAGAATATTCTTTTTCAAAATAGGAGATAATAGGAGATAAAATGAAAACAGTTAAAGATAAACAAATTTTAGTAGGTGCCGATTTTGCAGGCTTTCCGCTTAAGGAGGCTGTTGTTGCTCATCTTAAGAAAAAAGGCTGGACAGTAACCGATGTCGGTGTTAAAGCAGATTCTGATCCAAACGATACCGATCTTATGTTTCACCGTGTTGGATTACGCGCAGGAGCTATGGTGTCTGAGGGTGAGTTTGAAAGGGCGCTTTTGTTCTGCGGCACCGGTATGGGTATACATATTGCGGCAAGCAAATGTCCGCATGTACATGCAGGTGTTGTTGAAAGTGTACCTGCGGCTTTACGCGCTATTACCGGTAATGGTGTGAATGTTCTTGCGATGGGTGCTTTTTATGTTGCACCTGCAATGGGTTGTGATATTGCAGATGCTTACCTTAATGCTGAACTTGGAAGCGGCTATGAATGGTGGTACAATTTCTATGAATTCCACAAACTTGCAATTGATGAGTTGGAAGCGTTTGATTACGAACAGTATAAAGCAAACGGTTTTAAAGTTAACAAGTTGGGCGATTATCCGCTTAAGCTTGAAACAAAACCAGAGGAATAAAAACAGACAGTGAATATTATTGAAAAGATCATTGCAAAAAAATATGATGTTAAAAATGTCGATCCGGTTACTATCGCATTTTTGGGTGACAGTGTTACACAGGGCTGTTTTGAACTGTATAAAACATCACCCGACAGCTTTGAAACAGAATTTCGTGTTGAGCAGGGGTATCATACAAAACTAAGGGATATTTTGCAAATGCTGTATCCCAATGTACCAATAAATATGATTCATGCGGGTATCAGTGGCGGAAAGGCGGAACAAGGTTTTTTACGAGTGCAGCGTGATGTATGTGCCTACCGTCCGGATCTGACAATCGTATGCTTTGGACTTAATGACTGTTGTAGGGGATTAGATTATTTGGAAGTGTATAAAAACTCTATCAGCGGCATTATAGATTCACTTAAAGAATGCGGTAGTGAAATAATATTTATGACTCCAAATAGAATGGCTGAAAAAGTTAGTGAGGAAGTAACAGACGAATACACAAGAAATTGTTATGCAGAAATGATAAAAACAGGAACTGCTTTACTTGATACTTTCGTAGAGAGCGCAATGGAGATATGCGCTCAAAAATCAGTGCCGGTATGTGATTGTTATAAATATTGGACATTACTTAAGGAAAAACATGTAGATATTACACGTCTTTTGGCAAACAGAATAAACCACCCTACCGAAAAAATGCACTGGCTGTTTGCTTTTAAACTGGTAGAAACGATGTTTGAAAATTGATTTTAAAAATAATTAAAAAATAACTGATGCAAGCTTATTCTTGCATCAGTCATTTTTTTGTAATCCGGCAATATAATATAAGTATATTACTGTAAAGGTGGTTTTTATACGCAGAAAAATATACTTATCGCATTTTTGCTTAATATGTCTTTTTCGTTATTTGAACTTGTGGGCGGTGTGTTTACGGGAAGCATTGCGATAATATCGGATGCAATACACGACTTTGGGGATGCGTTAAGCATAGGCATATCTTACTTTTTGGAAAAAAAGAGCAAAAAAGAAGCAAATGATGTATATACATATGGTTATGTACGTTATTCGGTTTTAGGTGCAGTCATTACAAATACCATTCTTGTTGTAGGTTCGGTGCTTGTTATATTTAACGCAGTAATGCGTATGTTTAATCCTGTGCTTTTAAGACCTGTAGGTATGCTTGTTTTTGCATTGGTAGGTGTTATCACAAATTCTTTAGCAGTATATTATACAAAGGATGGTGATTCACTAAATCAGAAAGCAGTAAACTTACATATGTTTGAAGATGTTTTAAGCTGGCTTGCCGTACTTGTCGGTGCACTTGTTATAAAACTTACCGGTGTGACTGTTATCGATTCAATAATGTCTATTGCTGTTGCACTATTCATACTTACTGCTGCATTAAATGCGTTTGGAAAAATCCTTGATCTTTTTCTTGAAAAGGTGCCCGACGGTATAAACACATCGTGTGTGAAAGAGCATATTTTAATGCTTGATGGTATAAAGGAAATCAGTGATATACATCTGTGGAGCCTTGATGGAAACGATTGTTTTGCTACAATGAAAATTATAACAAATTCTGCTGATGTTAAAACAGTTAAAACCGCTGTTAAGACAAAGCTTTCAGGCCTTGGTATTTGTCATTCAACGCTGGAAATAGATATTGACACATAATAAGTATGGTGGTATAATTGTATACATTAATACAAAAATACCGGAAAGGAATAAGTTATGCTTGAACTGTCACCAAAGACAAATTTAATAGAGCAGGATAATTATAAGTATGAACTGCAGGATGTAAGCGAACCCAATCTGTACCGTGACGTATACAGCTATGAAGAGGTGCCCAAGGTTGCGTTTAACCACCGACGTGTTCCGCTTAATATGCCTGAGGATATATGGATAACAGATACATCGTTTCGCGACGGTCAGCAGTCGGTAAATCCGTATACTGCGGATCAGATAGTTGATTTGTATAAGCTTTTATCAAAGTTGGGCGGACCGTATGGGATTATACGTCAGTCGGAATTTTTTGTGTATAGTAAAAAGGACAGAGAAGCCATACAGCGTTGTATGGACCTTGGTCTTAAATTTCCTGAGATCACGACTTGGATACGTGCCAGCCGTGAGGATTTTAAACTTGTAAAAGATTTGGGAATACGT
>JAZUOQ010000169.1:0-6342 GCA_045604775.1 Eubacteriales bacterium | reverse complement strand
TGCACGGTTGATGGCATTTTTATCATATATCTCATTTATAAGTGACATTAAAGCCGCAAGAGCAGTGTTAAATTTAAGTGAATCAATATCTTCGGTAACCTTTTTAATAGTTACGTGGAAGGAACGCTCAAGTTCTTTTGAATAATCATCACCGTCGATAACAATATCAAGAAGTGACATTGTACGTTCAAGAAAACGTTTACAACCCTTTATACTTGAAGTATTCCACGGCGCACTCTTTTCAAAATCACCTATAAACATCTCATAAAGACGCATTGTGTCCGCACCGTATTTATCAACGATCTCATCAGGATTTACTACATTACCGCGAGATTTACTCATCTTCTCGCCGTTTTCACCCAAAATCATACCGTGTGACGTACGTTTTGCATATGGCTCTTTCGTTGGAACTACGCCGATATCGTAAAGGAATTTATGCCAGAAACGTGAATAAAGGAGGTGGAGTGTTGTATGCTCCATACCGCCGTTATACCAGTCAACAGGGCCCCAGTACTCAATTGCTTCTTTTGATGCGAGCGCTTGTTTATTATCAGGGTCCATATAGCGTAAAAAGTACCAGCTTGAGCCTGCCCACTGAGGCATTGTATCTGTTTCACGCTTTGCAGGTCCGCCACAACAGGGGCAGGTGGTATTTACAAAACTATCCATTGCAGCAAGCGGACTTTCACCGTTATCAGTAGGTTCGTAGCTTTCAACCTCAGGAAGCATTAACGGCAGTTCGCTTTCAGGGATAGCTACATAACCGCACTTGTCACAACATACTATCGGTATAGGTTCGCCCCAGTAACGCTGACGTGAGAATACCCAGTCACGAAGTTTATAATTAGTCTTAGGCTCACCCTTACCTGTATTTTCAAGATGTTCAATAATTGCTTTCTTTGCATCTTCAACAGACATTCCGTTAAGGAAGCCACTGTTTACAAGTGTTCCTGTTTCAACATCAGTAAACGCCTCATTCTGAACATCACCGCCTGCAACTACTTCTATAATAGGAAGATCAAATACCTTTGCAAATTCCCAGTCACGTGTATCGTGGGCAGGTACTGCCATAATAGCACCTGTACCATAAGACATAAGTACATAGTCAGAAATAAAAATCGGTATCTGTTTATCGTTTACAGGGTTTATACCGTCAATTCCTTCAAGGCGTACACCGGTTTTATCTTTTTGAAGTTCTGTACGCTCAAAATCACTCTTGGCTGCTGCTATTTTGCGGTATGACATCACATCATCAATATTACTGATTTTATCAGCAAATTTATCTATCATTGGATGTTCCGGTGAAATTACCATATATGTTGCACCGAACAATGTATCAGGGCGTGTGGTGTATACTTCAAGCTCTTCCCCTACAGTTGTGGCAAAGCGAACAGTAGCTCCGGTTGATTTACCAATCCAGTTTTTTTGCTGAATTTTTACACGCTCTATAAAATCAAGTTCATCAAGATCATTTATAAGACGTTCGGCATACTCAGTTATTTTTAGCATCCACTGACTTTTTACTTTATGTATTACTTCACTATGACAGCGTTCACATGTACCGTTAACAACCTCTTCATTAGCAAGAACGACCTTACATGAAGTACACCAGTTAACATTCATTTCCTTTTTATAAGCGAGCCCTTTTTTGAAAAGCTGTAAGAATATCCACTGCGTCCACTTGTAATATTCAGGGTCGGTAGTATTTATTTCACGTGACCAATCGAAAGATAGTCCAAGGGATTTGAGTTGTGATTTAAAACGTGCAATATTATTTTCAGTTACAGTTTTAGGATGTATCTTATTCTTTATTGCAAAGTTCTCCGTTGGCAGTCCGAAAGCATCCCAACCCATAGGATAGAGAACATTATAGCCCTCCATTCTCTTTTTACGTGCAACCACGTCCAAAGCGGTATATGAACGGGGATGACCTACGTGAAGACCCTGACCCGATGGGTACGGAAATTCGACTAGTGCATAGAACTTTGGTTTTGATTTATCAACAGTGACCTTAAAGGACTCGTTTTCATCCCAATAGCCCTGCCATTTTTTCTCAATAGATTTGTAATCATATTTCATCGGTAGTTTCCTCCTCTATTCTAACAAAATCGGAAAGCGGAAGTTCTGTACCATCCGCCCATAGACGCTCAAGCTTGTAGTAGCCCCTTGCTTCCTTATAGAATATATGCACTATTACACTGCCGTAATCAAGAAGCACCCATTCGTTTGAATCGTAGCCCTCAATATGAAGCGGTTCTATACCGTGTTTCGAGATTTCAAACTCCACCTCGCCTGCAAGTGCTTTTATCTGTGTGTTAGACATACCTGTGCAAATCACAAAATAATCCGCCATTATTGTAATGTCGTCCACCTTAAGTATCTGAATTTCCTTACCCTTCTTTTTGTAGAGTGTGGAAACGGCTGTGTTTAAAATTTTTAAAGTTTCGTCCATAGTTATCCCTTTCAATAAATAGTCACGCGCTTTAAGTGTCATTTCATTCATTGTAAGTCCGCGCTGTTTTATATAATCTATAAGTCTGTCAAATGACAGAACAAGTGCTTTGTCAAGGCTTGTTTTCGCGATATCCCGCATCCTATCAACACCCTCGTAATCACGTCTGGGTTCAATTGAGTCGGCAAGGCATACAAGTTTTTCAAGTTTACTCATTCCAACACGTCCTGTCGTGTGATAGCGAACAGCATTAAGCATATCCTCGTTATCAATACCAAGAGTGTATTTTGCAAAATGTGCACCGCTTATCTGATGCCAGATCTTAGGACTTTTAAGTTCGTCCTCGGTCAATACGATACCGTTTTTGTTAAAGTATTCGAGCTGTGCCATATCGTCCATATACTTTGTACAGTCGTGAGCCAAAGCTGCGACATATGCTTCAAAAGGATCAATACCGTGAAGCGAAGCAAGATATGCCGAGTAGTTTGCAACACTCATAACGTGATCATACCGCTTTGGTGACAGGTTCTGTTTATTATGCGTATCAATTTTAACAACCAGAGGCAAGCGAAGTTGAGTTGATGATAAATCAAGTATATCAAGTTCGTATATTATAATATCGCAAATATAGTTTTTTTCAAGATATTTTTTGTGTGTAAGTATCTTATCATAGTCCGCTTTTGTTCTGGCACAACTGATAATTGGAGTTTCTTTTAGTATGTCTTTAAAACGGTACCAATTTTCAATAGATAAAAGCATATCGCTTCCTATCAACAAATGAAATGTATCATCCGGATATTGTTTCTTTAAAATAGAAAGTGTATCAAATGTATAGCTTTTACCATCACGCTTGTTTTCAATATCAGACACTATCACATTTTCCATATCAGAAAACATTGATACTGTTTTATCAAAACGCGTATTAAAATCATCTGTATCGCCTAAACGTATTTTATGAGGCGGTATTTTTGACGGAATGACAATTGCTTTATCATAGCCGTGAGACATAACACTTAAAAGTAAATTTTTATGACCTGCGTGAGGTGGATCAAATGTGCCGCCGAATATAATCGTGTTTGTCATATCTCTAAAATATTATCTTCGGATAAACGATAAATAACCGCCTTTGAACCTATTACCGTTACTACCTCTGCATTGGTTTCTTCGGCGACAATGGAAGCTGCATCACGCACTGATATCATTGCATTTTCAAGAACACGGAATTTTACTATCTCACGTTTTGCAAGCGCTTCATCAATAGATTTCACAAAATTATCCGTTATACCATCCTTGCCCAATTGTAATATAGTATCTTCGGTCGATGCGATTGAACGAAGACGTGCTCTTTGTTTACTCGTAAGCATTAAAGTGACTCCTTTATTATGTCTGCAAATTTATTGAGTGCCACAGCCCTGTGGCTTATTTTATTTTTAAGCGATCCCGACATTTCTGCATAGCTCTGATCATATCCATCAGGAACAAAAACAGGATCATAACCAAACCCACCTTCGCCCTTAGGCGTATCTATGATTTTACCGCCTACTTTGGCAGTTTCGCAAATTTCATTGCCGGTTTGTGTAACACATGCAATTGAACATACAAACTGTGCATTCCTGTCAGTTTTATCCTTCATATTTTCAAGCAAATATTCAAGGCGTGCTTTATCATTGTCAAGACCGCCGTAACGTGCAGAATATATACCCGGATCACCTTCAAGTGCATCAACGCACAGTCCACTGTCATCAGCAACAGTAGTAATACCGCTGACTTCATAAAATGCCTTGGCTTTTATCATTGCATTTTCCGAAAAAGTTTTTCCGTTTTCATCCGGATCCAGCTTTACACCTATATCACGTGGTGTTATTAATTTATAACCTGCGCCTGACAGTATTTTTGAAAATTCTTCAACCTTATGAGCATTATTAGTAGCAATAAGTATAGTTTTTGAAGTATCACCCATAAGAGCTATTGCTTGCTTTGCAAACAGAGTCTGCATACCGTTCTCAGCAATACCAAGAAGCTTGTCCAACTCGACACGCGTAAGTTCCCTGCCCTCAGCCGTGCCTTGAATTTCTACAAAGCCTCCGTTTGAGGTCATAATAACATTCATATCTGTTTGGGCACGGCAATCTTCTTCATAGCAAAGATCACAAACCGGTGTATCCCCAACAATTCCGACCGAAAGCGCCGCAACCTGTTTTGTTATCGGGTTATCCAACAGTACTCCGTCATCCATAAGTTTTTTAATTGCAAGTGAAAGCGCGATGAAACCGCCTGTGATTGAAGCACAGCGTGTACCGCCGTCAGCCTGTATTACATCACAGTCAACAATGATACTGCGTTCTCCCAGTTTTTCAAGATCAACAGCACCGCGAAGCGCACGTGCAATAAGACGCTGTATTTCCGTACTGCGCGGTGACATTTTAAGTCTTGATATATCACGTGAGTTACGCGTACCTGTCGCACGCGGAAGCATTGCATACTCTGCAGTTACCCAACCTTTGCCTGTACCCAATACATGATTTGGCACCTTATCCTCAACTGTTGCATTGCACAATACCTTTGTATTGCCCTGACAGTAAAGAACACTGCCCTCAGCATGAATTGTATAGCCTGTTTCTATTTTAATATCACGGACTTGTCCGTTTTTTCTACCGTCATTTCTCATTATCAAATTCCTACTCAAATAAAGCATTCACAAAATCTTCGGCGTTAAATTCCTGCATATCGTCCATTTGTTCGCCGACACCGATAAACTTTATCGGAAGCTTATACTCACACATTAACGCAAGCGCCATACCACCTTTGGCAGTGCCGTCAAGTTTAGTTAACACAGCACCGGTCAGGTTTGTGGCTTTACCAAATTCACGGGCTTGATTAAGAGCATTTTGACCTGTAGTAGCATCAAGTACTAAAAGCGACTCGATATCACAGCCCTGCATTTGATTTGATATAACTTTATATATTTTTGCAAGTTCATTCATAAGGTTTACTTTGTTATGAAGTCTGCCTGCGGTATCACATATAATAATATCACTGCCTCTGGCTTTAGCGGCATTTATTGTATCAAAAACAACCGCTGCCGGATCTGCACCGTGTGCGGATTTTATAATATCACAACCAACACGCTCAGCCCACGTTTCAAGCTGTTCACCTGCTGCAGCACGGAAGGTATCCGCCGCCCCGAAGATTACTTTTTTACCACGTGATAAATAAATGTTTGCAAGCTTTGCAGCAGTTGTGGTCTTACCCACACCGTTTACACCGATAAGCAAAATTATACTAGGCTTGGTTTCAAGTTTTACTGCATTACCCTCGCTGACAAGTATATCGCGCATAACATGTTTTAACTCGTCTTTTACTAAAATTGCTTCCTTGATTTTTTTATCTTTTACTTTTTGCTTTAACTGTTCAATTATGCGGAGTGTAGTTTCAACACCGATATCGGACATAATGAGTGTTTCCTCAAGTTCTTCGTAAAGGTCATCACTTATAATACCGAAAGCAGACAGCACATTATCAAGTGTTCCGCCAAGTGCGGTTTTGGTTTTTGCAAGACCTTGCTTTATCTTTTCAAAAAATCCCATTATAGTTTAAGTTGCCTTTCTACATCGTTTACATTTATTGTAAGAAGCTTTGAAATACCCTTTTCCTGCATTGTGATACCGTAAAGGACATCTGCTTCTTCCATTGTACCGCGACGATGCGTAATAACTATAAACTGAGTGTTATCACAAAAATCGCGCAGTTTTGCAGCAAACTTGTTAACATTCACATCATCAAGAGCTGCCTCAATCTCATCCATCATACAAAACGGAGTGGGGCGCACGCGTAGTATAGCAAAATAAAGCGCTATAGCAGTAAATGCCTGTTCACCGCCTGAGAGGGAT
>JAZUOQ010000168.1:0-12420 GCA_045604775.1 Eubacteriales bacterium | reverse complement strand
GGTACAGACGGTCAATACGGTTTATACATAACGACTGTAAACGGTATTATTGCCGATGACTCAAATAATCAGTACTGGGCATTTTATATTAATGGTGAATATGCAATGACCGGTGTGGATACTACTGAAATTGTACAAGGCGCTGATTATGCGCTTAAGTTGGAGAAGTATTGAGGCTTACGGTAAGGGAAATATCGGTATTTGGTATGCTGGGTGCGCTGATGTACGCATCAAAGTTGGTTATGGAGATTTTTCCCAATATTCATCTTATAGGTATGTTTATTACTGCGTTTACAGTAGTTTACCGTTCAAAAGCACTTTATCCATTGTACATTTTTGTATTTTTTACCGGTTTGTTTGGTGGATTTGGAACATGGTGGCTGCCGTATTTATATATCTGGGTAGTACTTTGGGCAATGGTAATGCTTTTGCCGCGTAATATTCCGTCTAAAATTGCACCGTTTGTTTATATGTCGGTTTGTGCGCTTCACGGTTTTGCATATGGTTTACTGTATGCTCCTGCACAAGCAATTTTGTTCGGTCTTGATTTTAAGGGTATGCTTGCGTGGATAGCTTCAGGTTTGGTATTTGATTTAATACACGGTATAAGCAACTTTTTTTGCGGTGCACTGATTGTGCCGGTAGTTAAATTATTAAAAATAACACAAAAACGAGTTTAAACTCGTTTTTGTGTTATTTTTTTAATCTGTATGAAATTCCTGCTTCTAAAAACGCAAGTACACCTTGGAATAAAAATGGACGCGGATCCTCTTTATCCCAATACGGTTCAAGTAAATTTAAAAATTTCTCGAACATTGTATCAAGCATTAAACGCATATTTTTATCGTTATTCTGTATTCCCAGCACATCGTATGCAACCGACATAATATCGGTTTGGGAGGCAAGAAGTGTGTCCACCGTACCGAGTTTGATTTGAGTTATATCCTTTTCCCACGCATCTGCATATAGAATACCGCCCGCAAAAGCAATACAGGAAATATTATAATAGTACATCATTGCATCGTTTTTGAAATGATCGCGTAGGGCTTCGTCTTTGAGCCAGCCGAGTACAAACTGTTTTCCGTGCTCTAATAGTTCATTTATATACATAATATCACATTTTGTAATGTGTGCAAACTCAATTGATACGCTGTTAAAAAAATCAGATCTGTTTTGAATATCCATACTTAGACGTCCTTATTAATTAAATTAAGTTTTACAGACTGCGCATACTCAGATGGTGTCATACCGCTGACACGTTTAAAAACTGTGGTGAAATACTGGGAAGTGTTAAAGCACAGTTTGCTTGATATTTCGGTGAAATTGTAGTTTCCCTCTCTTATCATTTGTTTTGCAGCGTCTATTTTAAGACGAGTAAAAAACTCCATTACACCGAAATCCATACCCTCACGAAACATTTTTTTTAGTACGGATGCTGATATTTGGAAGTGTGAAAGCACATCATTAAAACAAAATGGTTTGTCAACATTTTTTTCCAGATAATCACATACCTCTACAAGAAGATGAGGCGTTTCGCTTCTTTTTACAGGAACCTCTTGTCTGTTAGAACGTATAAGAAGTATCAGCAGCTGTTCCAGATAAATACGTATTAGTTGTTCACTTCCGAAATCACCCGCATTTGATTTTTCCATAATACGAGTGTGAGGTAACCCGAGCGGTGTTGAAAATGATGACATAGCCTCACTTACAATACTGCCGATAAGCTTGCGTTCGGTGGCACCGCAGTTGATTATTATACCGGCGATGGACATAAGTTCAGGACAGTCACAGTCAAATGAGATAATAAATGAGTTAGCTGCACGCTCACCATCACAGCGGATATTGTGAAACTCATTCGGCTTGTGTATGTACATTTGTCCTACCTCAAGCTTTATTTCTTTTGCACCTGCAGTTATATAAAGGCTTTGTCTGTCTGAGTATACGATTTCCCAAAAATCGTGAAATTCACCGGAGTAAGCAAAGTCTTTTGTATATTCAAAATAATGTACCGTGTAAATACCATCAATGTTGATAATGGTATTAAGTTTGGTTTTTGTATAGTCCATATCCATCACCGAATTTATTATATAGTATATATTTTAATTTTTCAACAAAAAAAGACCAAAATTATAAAACAAAGACCTATAATTGTAAGATTATATGATTTTTATATGTTAAAATAAAGACGTAAATTGAACAAAAAAGGAGTGTTGGTTATGATCAAATTTGGAACAGGCGGCTGGCGTGCTGTTATCGGCGAGGACTTTATTTGCTCTAATATCCGTCTTGTTGCAGCAGGTATTCTTGAACTTATAAAGTGCGAGAATAAAATGGACAAACCTGTTATAATAGGTTATGACAGACGTTTTTTATCTGAAAATGCAGCCAGATGGGTAGCTGAGGTTCTTGTAAAGGGCGGTGTTACCGTTTGGTTTATGAACAGAAGTGCACCGACCCCGCTCGTTATGCATACAGTCAAAGATAAAGAACTTCATTACGGTATTGAAATCACCGCTTCTCATAACCCTGCAAATTATAACGGCATAAAGCTTATCGTTGATGAGGGCAGGGATGCACCGATTGAAACGACCGCACTTCTTGAGAATATTATTACCAAGATTAAAGATGTAGATTATATTGATTTTGATACAGCGGTAAAAGGCGGTCTTGTCGTTTATCTTCGAAATCCGTTTAACAGTTTTTTGGATGATATAATAGAACTTCTTGATATGAAGGCGTTGCGTGAACGCGGTTTGCGTGTTTTGTTTGATACAATGCACGGTTCGGGTGCGTATCCGCTTATGGTTATTTTTCATACCGCACGTTGTACAATCGATACAATGAATCTTAATAAGGATGCGTATTTCGGCGGTGAAATGCCGGCACCGTCTGAGAAAAGTTTGTCTGCACTGCGCAGTGCGGTAGTTAAGGGTAACTACGATTTGGGTATTGCAATGGACGGAGACGGCGACCGTTTAGGTATAATAGATAAAAACGGAAGATACATTAACGCTAACGAGGTGCTTTGCCTGCTTTATTATTACCTTGTAAAGTATAAGGGTTGGAAAGGTCCGGTTGTCAGAAATCTTGCAACAACACATATGCTTGATAGAATTGCTGAGTCGTTTAACGAAAAATGTTACGAAGTACCTGTTGGTTTTAAGTATATTTCCTCTATGATTGATGAGGCTGATGCCGTACTGGGCGGTGAATCTTCAGGCGGTCTTACTGTACGTGGACATATTCATGGTAAAGACTCGGT
The DNA here is from genome assembly GCA_045604775.1 of Eubacteriales bacterium. Lineage (GTDB taxonomy): Bacteria > Bacillota > Clostridia > Oscillospirales > QAKW01 > RGIG9041. The sequence continues at coordinate 9,158 of JAZUOQ010000168.1, read as the reverse complement.
TTATGCTGCCTCTCTTTTTGCCGAAATGGTAAGTGTTACAGGCAAGTCACCATCTGAACTTATGGATGAATTGGAAAAACAGTTTGGCACATATATTATGGTCGAGGATAATCTGCGTTTTGATCCGGAATATAAAACGGTTATAAATCGTATTATTTTCGAGGAGAAAAAACTTCCCGAATTTGGACGAAAAATAGTAAATGTCAATTATGAAGACGGATGTAAGGTATATTTCGAGGATGATAGCTTTGTTATCTGTCGTTTTTCAGGTACTGAACCACTTTTGCGTATATTTGCAGAGAGCAATAACCGTACTGCAGCTGCAGAATATATCGCAAACTTTAGGAAATTTCTTAAAATATAGAAAAAGCGAGTGATTATCACTCGCTTTTTTCAAAGTCAGATGCGGGATGTTTGCAGATCGGACATATATAGTCATCAGGCAGACTATCTCCCTTGTATACATATCCGCATATCTTGCAGACATATCCTTTTTCTTGCGGTTTGGGTTTTACATTGTCAAAATAGTATGAATACGACATGGTTTTTTTGTCTGATAAATTAAAACATTCTGTAACTTCACATAAAAACATAATGTGTGTACCAAGATCAATGCTATCTGTTACTTTTAGCGATATTACCGAGTTTATAAAGCAGGTGAGATAGCATAATCCGTTTTCACTTCTTCTGATGCTAAGATCAGAAAATTTGTCAACGGTTTTTCCGCTTTGAAATCCGAACCGTTCAAAGATTGCAAAGGGCGTATCTTCTGTAAGACAGCAAATATTAAGAATTTTTGTGTTTTTTATTATTTCACATGAAAAATTTTGTTTATTAACTGTTACAGTTACCGTAAGCGGCGTTACTGTTTGTTGACAAACTGCGTTAAGTATAAGTGCATTGTCTTTTTTGCCATCATTTACCGTTGCAAGATATAATCCATAACCGATATTAAAAAGTGCAGAACTATCTATTTTATTCATAATACCACCTTGTTTTAACTTATTTGCTATATTATATTATAAATATGTAATTATGTAAAGTTGACATTTACTTTTTATTAGTATATAATTATTTGAACACAATATACGTCGGGGGGATAGTATGTGTTTTGGTGATATACACACACATATACTGTATGGAGTAGATGACGGCGCGCGTGATATTGATATGGCGCTGGACATGCTTAAGACGGCTTACGAAACCGGTACACGTGTTTTGTTTATGACACCGCATTTGCGAAACAGGGAATTGGATATTGATACTGTAAAAAGTCATTTTTTGAAGTTATGTGAAAAATCAAATGTTCTTTTTCCGGAACTAAAGTTGTATTTGGGGTGTGAGTTGTTTTATCGGCCGTGTTGTATCGGTAATGATGTTATGACACTTGCGGGTTCTGACTATGTTTTGACGGAGTTTCATCCTGATGTCAGTGAAGGTGAGATTATGTCGGCAATATCAGAAATCACATCAAAGGGTCTTTTGCCGGTGATAGCACATATTGAACGTTATCATAAAATAGATTGCAATTCAGTTTTTCGTTTAATAGACAGCGGTGCATATATACAAATAAATGCAGATAGTATCACCGGAAATTTCTTTTTGAAACGGCGCGTTAAAAAGCTTTTGCAAAACAGGATTGTACATTTTGTTGCAAGTGATGCGCATGATCTTAATAATCGTGTGCCTGTGCTTGAAAAAGGTTATGATATTGTTTGCAAGAATTACGGCAGTGATTATGCTGATGCTATTTTTTCAAAAAATGCTGTTCTTGTATATGAAAATAAAATTATTTAGGAGGAATTGTCTTGGAAAACATTGATTATGAAATAGTCGGTGCAGATATACGTGAGATGCTGTGGACCGTATGGAAAAACAAATTGTTGATTTTTCTTATATGTGCTATCGTGGCAGTTGCGGCATATATATCTTGCTATCTTTTGAAAACCCCTATGTTTACAGCTACTACGGAAATTTATATACTTGATGATAAGAATGGGGAAATAAGTTATAATGATATGCAGCTTGCTTCCCAGCTTACAAATGACTACACCCAAATGATAAAGAATAACGGTGTAATGGAGCGTGCTGTTGAAAATCTTCAGATAGAAGGTCTTACCGCTGCAATGATTGCGGGAAAAATCGGCACTTATTCCAAAGCGGATACACGTATAATTGTCATCACGGCCACCGATGCCGATCCATACAGGGCATATATTTATGCAAATGCTGTTCGTGATGCCGCTAAAGAGGTTGTTCGGGATATTGTCAACTTTGACTCTATACGCCTTGTCAGCAAGGCAAATGTTCCGGTTCACGCTTCCGGTAACGGTGCAGGAAAAACAGCTATACTTATGTTTGGCGTTGCATTTATAGCTTGTGTTGCCGTTATTGTTATAAAACAAATGCTTAATGATACTCTTAAAACACCCATGGATGTTGAGTCTTATTTGAGTATAAGTGTTTTGGGAAGTGTTCCGCTTGATAAATCTGTGATAACAGATGTTAGGTATCATCACTCAAGAAAAAGACGGAGGAGAAACTGATGCATAAGCTTGATATTAGTATGCCTGAAGAACTTGATTTCAGAAGTGCGGAATCATATAAGGCAATAAGAACAAATCTTATGTTCTGCGGTAATGATAAAAAAGCTATAGTTTTCACCAGCAGTATTGCATCAGAGGGTAAATCTACTGTTACTTGGAATCTTGCAATATCTATGGCAGAAAGCGGAAAAAAAGTTTTATTTATTGATGCGGATATGAGAAAGAGTAAGTTTGCCGGAAGAAATAAGGTTAGAACTCATACGATGGGACTTAGCCATTTCCTGTCCGGTCAGGCGCAACTTGTTGATGTTATCTGTTCGGTTCCTAAGGATAATTTATATGTTATGATGGTTGGTGTATTCCCGCCAAACCCATCTGAACTTCTTTCGAAATCTGTTTTCGGTGAGATGATAAGCGCACTTAAGGAGGATTTTGACTATATAATTATTGATGCTCCTCCTATAATGGCAGCTATAGATGCTGCTGTAATAGCTTCGGTGTGCGACGGTATTGTTTTGGTAATAGACTCTCTTAACGTGTCTCGTAAAGTTGCTTTGGATACTGTTAATCAGCTTAGAAAAACAAGTACTCCCATCATTGGAAGTATACTTAATAAAGTTGACCATGGTGCATTCCGTTATAAATATTACAAATATTACAGAAACTACGGATATTATGGATATTATGGGTATTATGGCAATTACGGCAAGGATGAGGAGGAAGAAGATAAATGAGAAAGAAATATATAATTATGCTTCTTGCAGCAGTCCTTGCTATGTTGCTTGTTTTTTTGCTTGTTATAAAAAAAATGGGTGATAATACTCCGCCGGTAATCAGTATTCAAGGTGAAATAGTGTATACTGAAGGTCAGTCTGAAAATGTACTGCTTGAAGGCGTTACCGCTATGGATGATATTGATGGTGATGTTACCGATTCAATAATTGTAGAAAAAACGTCTATTTCCACAGATGGTAGATTTATTGTTTATTATGTTGCTAAAGACAGTAAAAATAATGTTGCAAAGGCACAGCGTGAAGTTGTGTATTCGGTAGATGACAGCACAGACGATAATGCAAGAAAATATAAGGTTATGCTTGTAAATAATCTTGGTATTGAAAATCTTGCAACCAATTGGGGTAAAATACTCAGCAATGACGGACATACTGTTACTGCAATAGGTCTTTCAAAAGATGCTGTACAGGACAAAACTATTATTTATGTAAAAAACAATGGTGACGGTAATGAACTTCTAGAGTATTTCCCGACAGCGCAGATTGTTGTGGGTGATATCTCGGGTAGTGTAAATGTCAACTCTGGTGATTGTGAAATATTTATTGTTTTAGGCAATAATGACTCGAATATTATATTATAAATAAAACTTCCTCAGAGAAATTTTTCTCTGAGGAAGTTTTTATATTTCCATAATTATTGGTATAATAACAGGTGTGCGTTTGGTTTTTTTCTGAATATATTTTGTGACGATATCACGCACGTCATTTTTGATTGATGCGCGGTCAACAAAACTGCGTTCAAGTGCACGTTTTATTGCAAATGAAGTAAGGCTTGTTGCCTCTGTTATAAGTTCTTCGCTGTCCCGCATATATACAAAACCGCGCGAAATTATATCCGGACCCGACAGTATTTTACGATCTTTAAGACTGATAGATGCTACAACAACTATCATTCCGTCTTCTGCAAGTTGGTGTCTGTCACGCATAACAATATTGCCGACATCTCCAACACCGCCACCGTCTATAAGTATTTGTCCTGAGGGCACGGTGCCGGAAATTGCTGCTTTATTCTGTGAAAGTTCAAGCACGCCGCCGTTTTCATTTATAAATATGTTTTCTTCGGATATGCCTGTATCTATTGCCAGTTTTTTATGACTGAGTAAATGTCTGTATTCACCATGAACAGGCATAAAATACTTAGGCTTTACAAGCCCTAAAATAAGTTTGAGTTCCTCTTGACACGCATGACCTGATACATGTACACCTGCAAGAGAGTCTGATACTACCTCAGCACCCAACTTTTCAAGTTCATTTACAACTGTAGAAACAAGTTTTTCATTACCCGGTATAGGTGATGCTGAAATTATAACAAGGTCACGGCTATCAATTGAGATCAAACGATGATCTGAAAAAGCCATGCGGTAAAGAGCACTCATTGGCTCGCCCTGAGATCCTGTTGTGATAATTACTATTTCGTCATTGTTGTAACGGTTTGCTTTTTCGATCGGTACAAGTGTGCCCTTGGGAATATCAATGTATCCAAGTTCGTGTGCTACTGCAATTACCGATTCCATACTTCTTCCCGAAATGGCAACTTTTCTACCATAGCGTACTGCAATCTGAATTATCTGTTGAACACGGTGTACGTTTGATGAAAAAGTTGCTACCAGCACACGTCTGTCCTTGGCACGTTCGAATATTGCCTCAAGTGATTTACCAACCTTACGTTCGGAAAGTGCCATACCTGCTCGCTCTGCATTGGTTGAGTCGGACATAAGCAATAAAACACCTTCATTGCCCAGCGTGCCCAAACGTGCAAGGTCGATCATTCTGCCGCGTATAGGTGTGGTATCTATTTTAAAATCACCTGTATGCACAAAGGTACCAACAGGGGTTTTTACAGCAAATGCCGCCGAATCTGCAATTGAATGGTTGACTTTTATAAACTCAACTGAAAAACAACCACGTTTTATTATATCGCCCGGCTTACATTCCATAAGTATAGCTTGCTTATCAAGTTTGTGTTCTGCAAGTTTTCTGCGAATAAGCCCAATAGTGAGCTTGTTGGCATAAATCGGAACATTGATTTCGCGAAGGAAAAACGGCAACGCACCAATATGATCCTCGTGTCCGTGAGTTACAAATATACCGCGTATTTTGTTTCTGTTTTTTGACAGATAGGTAAAGTCTGGTATTACGTGATCAACACCAAACATATCTGCATCGGGGAATGCCAGACCGCAGTCGATAATAATGATGTCATTACCATATTCTGCTACTGTTATGTTCTTGCCTATTTCATCAAGACCGCCGAGTGGTATTATTTTAAGTTTATGAGCGGGTTTGTGTGTGTGCTGTTGTGGCTTTTTGACACTTTTCTTTTTCGGGGTAGTCTTAGGCTTATTTTTTTGTTTTTCCGTTTTTACAGATTGTGTGTTTTTTGTAACCGGTGTATCCTTATTTACTGAAGCAGTCGGTTTATGCTTCTTGTATTTTGGCTTTCTTGCACTTTTTGGGGGTGCTGATGGATGTTTTGCTATCTTTTCGTCTGTTATCATTTTCTCTCCTTTAATAAAATGTAAACACTAAAAACAAGGCATCCCAAGATGCCCTATATAATTGGCAAACCAAACGCACAATTTGCCATTGTACTCACTTTATATAGTATACCACAATTTTGCAGATTATACAAGAAAAAAATTAAAAAGGTAAGTCACTGAAGAGTGACTTACCTTTTTTACATTCTGTCTTCCTGTAAATTCTCGTCTGAAATATCGACACCGACATCGTCTGCAGTAAGTGTTACGGAATAAAACTCTGAATAAAAATTTATTGCTTTTTGTGCCATTTCATTTTTTGAAATAACATTTGGATAAATGTTGAAAGTAAACCAATACAGACCAAGCACAAGTGAAACGGACGGTTTATCCCATCTTTCAATGCAATTAGGTACGGTAAGTGCACCGCTGGGGGCATTGTCAAGTTGTGAAACCGTAATTTCGCCGTTTTCAGTAATATCACACGAAAGATTTGAAAGCAACTGTGTTAAGAATTCATCATTATTATATATACTAATGCTTTTGCGTTCTTCTGTCATTGTAAGTGCTTTAATACGGGTAAGAGCGGAATCATAGTATGCAGACAGTTTTTGTGCTTTTTCATTAGTGTTTGAAAGTGTGCCCATAAGTGTAATTGAATTTTTAATATCTTCAATAGTGTTAAGCGCGACAACAGCACATGTAATACCTGCATCGTCAAAAACAGGCACAAGTGATGAATTCTTTTTTGTAAGTACCACAAGTCCCGGCTTTTGTGCAATTATGTCGTCTGTTAAAACAGTATCACCGCTTGTGATTTTTGCAATATCTGTAATTTGAGGGAATGCTTTCAAAAATAATTTGTTTTCAGAAGCGCTATCTTCAACACCGGTCAACCGGCCTTTTGCACCAAGCGCAATAAGAAGCGAGGTGGCTTCAAATCCAACAGATATTATATCACCATTTGTTGAAGATGTGGTTACTTCGCGCCCTTCGGAATCGATAACAGTAACTTTTTCAGGTTTCGGTGTGACATATTCGTTATTTTCTTCCGTGTCTGCATTGTTTTCAAGATTTACTGCCGGCTCATCGTCCGGTGGTTTTATTACATTACATCCAATAAGCGAAAATAACATCATTATTATAATTAATATACTTATTACTCTTTTCATACATATTAGATTACAATATTACGAACAAAAAGTCAACAAAAGGAATATTATTTAATAAATCTGTATATATTTAATGGTGAAATGTAACAAAATTAAAAAAAGACTTGATTTTTTTAAATGTATCTGTTATTATGTGTAACGGTTTTGTAATCGATTTGTAATTTTTCGAAAAAACCGAAAAAGGAGTATGTTATGAATATTATTAAACTTGTCAAAAGTAATATCAAAATGGTAATTGACAGGATAGTAAAGCTCATAAAATTTCATAAAGCAGTAGCAGCTGTAACGGCAGGCGTTATGGTAATGACAATGCTTATGTCTGTGGTGGTTGTAAAAAGCAACGATGTTGAGATATATGTTGACGGTGAACTTGTATCAACCTTTACCACTTTTAAAACTGACTCAGCTGATTGGATCGAGCTGGGTGGAATAAATGTCGCGGCAAGCGATAAAGTAACAGTAGATAACTGTACGGTACACATCGAGCGTTCGTTTTTTGTAACGGTCGAAGCGGATGGCGGCAGTACAACTGTTAAAACACTATCCTGTACAGTAGCCGAAGCATTTGAAAAAATAGGTATTGAAGTGTCAGACAGTGATGTTTTAAGTCATTCACTTGAAACCGTGCTTACTGCTGACACAAAAATCTCTGTAACACGCGTTACTACCGATACGGTAACCGAAAGTAAAATTGTTAAGCATACTACCAAAAAAATCAAATCAAGTGATTTATACGAAGGTCAAACCAAGGTTAAAACCGAGGGTGTTGACGGCGAGGTTGAGTATGTTTACAGCGTAACTTATACTGATGGTGTTGAGACATCACGTGAACTTATAAGTGAAACTACCATTACAAAAACGGTTGAAGAAGTTATTCTTGTCGGCACAAAGGTAAAATCGTCTTTTAAAAAGACTTCTTCTACACCTACAAGCTATAAAAAAGTGATTGCAATGAATGCAACTGCGTATACTTATGGCGAAGACGGTGGAAATGTAACAGTACTTGGTGAGGCGACTCGCAGAGGTATAGTTGCAGTTGACCCGTCTGTAATCCCGCTTGGTACTAAACTTTATATTGAATCGGCTGATGGCAAATATATTTATGGAGAAGCGGTTGCAGGTGACATTGGTGGTGCTATTAAGGGCAACAGAATAGATATTTTTGTTGAGAGCGCTAAAGAGTGTTATAACTTCGGCAGAAGAGTAGTCAATGTATATATTCTCGACTAAGTACAAACCCGTGCATAAGTTGCACGGGTTTTGGTAGGTTATTATGGATTACATAGTTCTTGATATGGAGTGGAACCAACCTTACTCCAAAACAAAAAAACATCCGTACGGTGTTGCGCTTTCCGGCGAGATAATACAGATAGGTGCGATACGGATGGACAGTGAATTTAATACAGTTGATACTTTTAAAGCAGATATAAAGCCGGCTTTTTACAGAAAAATAAACAGGCATGTTACTGATATTACCGGTCTTACGGAAAAAAGTTTCAAAGGGTGCCTTGGCTTTAAATCAGTATATCGTGAATTTGAAAAATTCTGCGGGGATGATTACTGCATACTGACCTGGGGAAGTGATGATATACCTATGCTTTGTGATAATATGCGGGCACACGGTATTTGTAAAAAAGAACCGCATTGGTGTAATTTGCAGATATTATTTAATGTACAGGTTAGTCACGAATACAGACAGTGGTCACTGTCTGATGCTCTTGATAAATTAAATATTGAGCGGATATCGGTAGAGCATGATGCGTTTTGTGATGCGCAGAATACCGCACGACTTGTGTCACATCTTGATATGAGTGAGGGTGTGGAGCGTTATCGGACGCTTGAGTTTATGACAGGTAAAAATACCGAGTTAGAAATGAAATGCGGATTTAAATCTGTCAAACAAGCACTTTCTGATAAATCACTTTTGAAAGTGTGTTGTCCTGTGTGTAGCGGTAAACTTAAAATATTGTCAAAGAAAAAGTTGCCATCTTCGCGTATGATTGAGACGCGTTGCGATAAGCACGGCGAGTTTCGCTTTCGTATAACTGTAACACATAATGAGGATGACTACATCGCACACAAAAAAGTAGGAATAATTAATAAACAACTGACTGTATGCTAAAAAGACACCTCGAAAGGTGTCTTTTTACTTGGTGACCCATCGGAGAATCG
>JAZUOQ010000167.1:0-4117 GCA_045604775.1 Eubacteriales bacterium | reverse complement strand
CTTATTGATGCAACCAATAAGTTTTCGTACCTTCTTACTCAGTCACCCGACTCTGTAAATAAACTTCTTGATGCTGATAAAGCTTTGTTCGGTCAGTCAAAATATCTTACGGATTGTGGTTTTCCGTTGTGGCAAAACACTGATACAACATACTTTACGCTTGGCGAGGATGCTTTCAAAAGTATGCTTGATGATATTAATAACGCCACCGAATATATTTGGCTTGAGTATTTTATAATCTCTCCGGGAAAAATGTGGGATCGGTTGATTAATATACTTAAAGAAAAGGCGAAAAGCGGTGTTGATGTACGTATAATATATGATGATATCGGCTGTTTTGCACTGCTTCCATCAAATTACGCTAAAATTCTTAAGGATTATAATATTAAATGTGTTGCTTTTAATCCTTTTAGGCCGCACCTTTCGCTTTTACAAAATAATCGTGACCACAGAAAAATAACTGTTATTGATGGTAAAATTGCATATACCGGCGGTATGAATATAGCTGACGAATATATAAATGCGTGTGTACGCTTTGGTCATTGGAAGGATAATGCTATACGTTTGACTGGTGATGCTGTATACAGTTTTTATATTATGTTTTTACAAATGTGGAATTCCCTTTCAAAAGAAAAGGATGATCCGAAAAACTGTGTAAAACCTATAAACCATATTAGTTCAAACGGTTTTGTTCAACCATATTGTGATACACCGCTTGATAATGAAAAGGTAAGTGAAAGTGTATATTTAAATATTATTAATGGTGCAATCGAGTACATAGATATTATGACACCTTATTTGATTATCGGGAATAACATCCAGACCGCGCTGATACTAGCAGCTAGACGCGGTGTACAGGTACGTGTTATTACACCTGGAATTCCGGATAAAAAAATTGTTTTTTTCGCTACTCGATCATATTATCATGAACTTGTAAAAAACGGTATAACCATTCTTGAGTACACGCCGGGATTTGTCCATTCAAAGGTATTGGTATGTGATGATAAAATTGCATCTGTAGGTACGGCTAATCTTGATTTCAGAAGTATGCTTTTACATTTTGAATGCGGTGTTATGTTATATAATACCGACTCAGTTTTACAAATAAAAAACGATACGAACGAAACTGCAAAAAAATGTCGTTTGGTTACTTTAAAAGAATGTACACCCGGCTTTTTCAAAGGTATGTTGCAGTCAATAATTCGTATTTTTGCACCATTATTATAGAAGGAGAAATTTATGCGTATTGTAGTAAAGGTTGGCACTTCAACTCTTGCATATTCAACCGGACATCTTAATATAAGACATATGGAAAGTCTTTGCAAGGTTTTAAGTGATATAAAAAATGCTGGTTACGAAGTAATTCTTGTATCCTCTGGTGCTGTTGGTATGGGTATGGGTAAACTTTCTTTAGGCAAGCGTCCGACAGAACTTTCTTTAAAACAGGCTGCTGCTGCTGTGGGGCAGTGTGAACTGATGTATACATATGATAAACTCTTTTCAGAATATAATCATACAGTAGCTCAGCTTCTTCTAACAGCAGAGGATGTGAATGATGACACCCGTAAACAGAATTTCATTAACACAATGCTTGAACTTTTAGATCTTCACACCATCCCTATAGTCAATGAAAACGATACTGTTGCAACAAGTGAACTTGTTATAGGCGATAATGATACGCTTGCGGCAATTGTTGCGAAAAATGTCAAGGCAGATCTTCTTGTGTTGCTTTCCGATATTGATGGTCTTTTTACAGCAGACCCACATAAATCTGCTGATGCAAAACTTATTTCACGAGTTGAAAAGATCACTGGTGAAATAGAAAATCTTGCGGGCGGTGTCGGTTCAAATGTCGGTACAGGCGGTATGCTCACAAAAATTAAAGCAGCACAGATTGCTACATCATCGGGTTGTGATATGATAATTGCAAATGGTAAGGATCCTGCAATTCTGTATGATATAATCGACGGCAAAGATGTTGGCACACGGTTTGTTAAGGAGAATTAATGATGACCACTAAAGATATAATGATACGTGTAAAGTCTGCATCGCGCACACTTGCAGGCGTTGATACTGCATTGAAAAATAAAGCGCTTATTGCGATGGCTGATGCCGTTGTGTCAAACGTTGAAAAGATACTTTCGGCAAATGCGCGTGATATGGCAAATGCACGAGGTACTGTATCTGATGTAATGCTCGACAGACTTATGCTTAATGAAAGCCGTATTATAGGTATGGCAGACGGTATCCGTCACGTAGTCACACTTGATGATCCTGTAGGTAAACTGCTTTCATCTGCAACGCGTGATGATGGTCTTATAATAAATAAGGTATCAGTTCCAATGGGTGTTGTTGCAATAATATATGAAAGCCGTCCCAATGTCACATCAGATGCTGCAGCGCTTGCTGTAAAAAGTGGCAATGCATGCATACTTCGCTGCGGTAAAGAGGCTCACGCTAGTGCTAAAGCAATTACAGAAGCACTTTGTGACGGTCTCGAAAATGCCGGACTGTCGCGTGATCTTGTAATGCTTGTAGATGATACATCGCGTGACAGTGCAAAAGAACTTATGCGTGGTAATGGATATGTCGACTTACTTATTCCGCGAGGCGGTCCCGGTCTTATTCGTGCTTGCGTTGAAAACGCAACCGTACCATGTATTGAAACGGGAACAGGTATATGTCATATTTATGTGGATGCTGAGTGTGATTTTGAAATGGCGATCAATATAATTGAAAATGCCAAAACAAGTCGACCATCAGTATGCAATGCGGCTGAGGTATGTATTGTGCACTCTGATATACTCGAGGAATTCATACCTCTTCTTGAAAAACGTCTTGTAGTTGACAGAACTCAAAATCCGGTTACGCTTAAAATGGATGAGCGCACATTAACTTATTCAAAATACGGCATTCCAGCGGATGATGAAGATTTTGATACTGAGTTTCTTGATTATATTCTTGCAGTCAAAACAGTAGATTCTGTTGAAGAGGCAGTAGATCATATACTTAATCACTCAACGGGTCACAGTGAGTCAATTATAACGGATAATAAAACAAATGCCGAGTATTTTATGCTTAATACCGACAGCGCTGCAGTTTATGTTAATGCATCGACACGTTTTACTGATGGTGGTGAATTTGGACTTGGTTGTGAAATGGGTATTTCAACACAAAAACTTCATGCTCGCGGACCAATGGGTTTGAGTGAACTTACTTCTTACAAATATATAATTACCGGTAACGGTAATATACGATGAAAGGTGAGTTGAAATGAAATATAATGCAGGTTTTATAGGGGTCGGTAATATGGGTGGTGCTCTTGTTGATGCTGTATGTAATAATGGAACAGTTGCCCTATTTGATATTGATCAGTCAAAAGCTATTGAAAAATCCAAAACATCAGGTGCAATAAATACAACACTCGAAAATATTGCCTCTAATTCAAAATATTTGTTTTTAGGCGTTAAACCTAACATTATAGAAAAAGTTGCTGCAGATATTAGGACATTAATTACAGATGAAACTGTAATTATATCAATGGCGGCAGGGACTTCTGTATCGAAAATCACAGCTGCTTGTGGGACTTCGCGTGTTATTCGTATTATGCCCAATACGCCTGTATCTGCAGCAAGCGGTATGATACTTTATTGCTGTGGAGAAGCTGTGACCGATTCGGATATTGACGGTTTTGTTTCGCTACTTAGTAATGCAGGTGAACTTGATATGATCGATGAAAAACTGATAGATGCAGCATCGGCTCTTTCAGGTTGCGGTCCTGCTTTTGTATATATGTTTATTGATGCACTTGCAGATGGGGCTGTTAAATGCGGACTTCCACGTGATAAAGCACTTGTGTATGCCAAGCAAACTGTTTTCGGAAGTGCTGCTATGTCAAAGAATACTGATAAACATTTAGGAAAACTTAAAGATGAGGTGTGTTCACCCGGCCCTTTTCGGGTGCATTTTGTTTTATTTTTTCAATTATTTTGGCCAAGGTCGCCAGCGTTACCTTTTGTCGCATTTCATATCCTTTTAATAATCGTTTGCAGGAATGTGATACCAATACCACATTAAAATGTCCAAGGCGGTATCCATTAAAATCCTCCCGTCATAT
>JAZUOQ010000166.1:0-7817 GCA_045604775.1 Eubacteriales bacterium | reverse complement strand
CTTCACGTGTATAGGAAAAGGCCTCACCGTCCTTTTCGAAGCGAACGCCAAAAGTCACTAAATCGCCAATTACTTCTTGTGAAGAACGGATCATGATCTCTACAGAATCAGGGTTGTTTTCATAATGACCTGCTTTCATAGTATCTTCGTAGAAAGATTTATAATCCTTTTCATCGCGAAGAACGCAGATACCGCCTTGAGCAAGAAATGAATCGCTCTTAGGTGCTTTGTTTTTTGTAACAACGGTTATTTTTTTATCTTTCGGCAAATTAAGCGCGCAGTACAGCCCCGCGACACCACAACCTACAATTAAAATATCTGTAATCATTATCTGCTAAGCTCCAACATTTTTTCAAGAGGAATCAATGCTTTACGACGGATATCCTCAGATACAATTACTTCTTTATCCTCATTTTCCAGTACCGATAAAACAGCTTTAAGCGTATTCAATTTCATATCTGTACAGCAAGGGCGCGGATCGGGATAATAAAAACGTTTGTTGGGGTTATCTGTAATTAACTTATAGTCCACACCATCTTCAGTGCAGATTATATATTCATCAGAAGAGTCTGTTTTAGCAAATCTGATAATATCTGCTGTACTTCCGACATAGTCCGACAAAGCAAGTACAGATTCGTCACATTCGGGATGGGAAAGTACTTTTGCTTTCGGATATTTTGCTTTTTGGTCCATAATTTGAACTGCGGTTATTTTAGCGTGAATTGGGCAACAGCCATCATTGAGAATAATATTCTTCTCACGCACCTGCTCGGAAACAAATCTGCCTAGATTGCGGTCGGGAATAAAAAATACATTCTTGTTTGGCAGTGCTTTTACAATTTTTATAGCATTTGAGGATGTAACACATACATCACTTTGACATTTAAGTTCTGCCGTTGAGTTTATATAGCAGACAACAGCAAGGTCGTCATAGCTTGATTTTATTTGTTCAATTATACCATCTTTCACCATATGTGCCATAGCACAGTCGGCTGTCAAATCCGGCATAAGTACTTTCTTGTCAGGATTAAGTATTTTTGCACTTTCTCCCATAAACTTAACACCGCAAAAAACAATAATATCCGCATCACTTTGTTTTGCAATCTTGGCAAGATAAAATGAATCTCCCACATAATCTGCAATTTCCTGCACTTCGTAAGGAGCATAATAGTGCGCAAGTATTACCGCATTCTTTTTCTTTTTTAATTGTTCAATTTGATTTTTCATATGCGCTATTCCTTTGCTATTCAAACCTAATTGTTAAACTCATAGATTATAACACCAAACTTTACATCTGTCAACTTATCTGTAAAGAAAAAAGAGATCACATTTTTATGCAATCTCTAGTTAAAGTATCGTTGCAAATATAATTATCCCAGTCTGATTTTTTCATACTTTCACTTGTGTAAATCAACGGTCAACACTTTTAAATACATCTGCAACATCACTAATAGTAAGGTAGGCTTTGGGATCAATTTGTTGAACCATATTTCTTAACTTTGATATTTGGAATCGGTTTACAACAAAATAAATAATGGTTTTTTCTGCATTAGAATAACCGCCTGTAGCGGCAATTTTGGTGGTTCCGCATTCGAACTCTTTAATTAATGCATCACTTATTTCTTTTGGCTTTTCAGTTATGATCATAACCTCTTTTGAGCGATCGATACCCTCTACTATAAAGTCTACTGTTTTAAGACCTGCACCGTATGTGACGATTGAATATAAAGGCAATATCCAGCTTTTCATAACGATGCCGCAGATAATATACAGTATTACATTATATATCATAACAAAAGTACCGACACTTATATTCATTTTCTTTGCAAATATAACAGCCATAACTTCGATACCGTCTATTGCACCGCCATAACGCAGAGTGAGGCCGCTGCCAACACCCGAAATAATACCGCCAAACAAAGCACATAACAGCAAATCCTCACCTGCAAGGGGTGAGGCAATGCTGACATCAATAGGTAAAATATCAGTTATAAGCCAAGAAGCAACAGAATAAACTGCGACTGTAAAAATTGAATATACAGTAAATACAACGCCCTGTTTTTTTAAGCCGAAAAGAAACAACGGAATATTTAAAATCAAAAGAAATATTGACAGTGTCATATATTCGGGTGTTATCTGAGAAAGAAGAATAGATGTGCCTGATATACCGCTGTCATACAGTTTGACCGGTGCCAGAAAAACAGTAACACCAAAAGCGTTAATACATCCTGCTATAAGAAGGGCAATGAAGTTTTGCCAATGTAAAACTTTTAGATTATTAATAAGTTGTTTTATCATTATAATTTTTCACCGTTCTGAATATTAATGTACTTTTATTATATAACATTTTTAATTGTTTGAAAAGTTTAATTTTATAAAATACTGAATAAATAAAGACTTTTGAGAAACCATTGATTTTTTGCTTAATCGCAAGGAAGCGCATAATGCGATATTTAGAGAGGCTTCCAATAAAATTCAGAACACAGGCTCAAATCGTGACGTCGGTACAACCAAGGCTGCAAAAATTTATTTCAGTATGTCTGAACATTCTCCAAACGATAGCCGATTTGCTGATATTTCCTCAGATTCTCCGTTGTTTAAATAACTATAGTTGTGTAAGTATGCAAAGAAAATGCCTACAGCTTTTTGCTGTAGGCATTTTCTGTAATGTGTATGTAATTTAAGGAAGATGTTATGATAAGTAGAAAATATCAAATTATTTTGTTTGCGCACTATTGTTGCAGCCTGAGCAATATTTTGTATCACAGGTACATCTATCAGGGCATCCGATACATTTTTTGCCGCTTTTTTTAGCTTTATATATATAGAACCCTGCAAGACCTACAATTATAATTAATACTGCAATAATTATGATGTTTTCCATAAAATACCTCGATTATTTATTAATTGTAACAGATTCTTTTTTATTACCTTTAAGTGAATATTCAGCTTTAAGTTTTTTGTCTGAATTGATGCACATACAGGCTACGATAGCAGCAAATACCGCAACTGCAATAAGTCCGGGTAAAAAGCCTGCTCCAAATGCACCTGATGTGATGAGTGTACCAATTTGATATACCAAGTAGCCGACTGTAAATCCAACACCAAGCTGAAGAGCAATACCGCCCCAAAGCCATTTTGCACTCTTCATTTCGCTGTTCATTGCACCAATTGCAGCAAAGCAAGGTGGTGAGTAGAGGTTAAACATAAGATATGCAAGGGCTGCAGCTTTAGTGATTGCAAATACTGATGCGACCTCAGCACCTGCACCTTCCATAAGAGCGAGTTCTTCGGTATCAATAAAATTTTCAAGGCCTACAAAACATACAGCAAGAGTACCAACAACATTTTCTTTGGCTATAAATCCGGTAATTGCTGCAGCAGCTAGTTCCCAAGAAAGAACACCTACTACAGGAACAAGTAAGTAAGCAAACGGTCCTGCGATAGAAGCGAGGATAGAAGCATCTGCAGTTTCTGCAACCTGAAAACTCCAGTTAAATGTTTGCATGATCTGTATAGCGGTATTGCAGAGAAGAATAATCGTAGCGGCTTTAACAATATATGACCAGCCACGGCTGCACATAGACATAAAAGCTCTCCAAAGAGAAGGGATTTTGTATTCCGGAAGTTCTATTATAAAAAATGACTTTCTTGATTTATATCCTGTGATTTTATTAACAAGTAATGCTCCTATAAATATAAGAACAATACCTGCAAAATACATAAGGGGGCCAACCCAGGTTGCATCACCGAAAAATGCACCGGCAAAAAGTGCTATAACCGGAAGCTTAGCGCCGCAAGGCATAAACGGTGCAAGCATAGCAGTTGCTCTTCTTTCACGTTCGTTACGGATAGTACGGCAAGCCATAACGCCGGGAATTGCACAGCCTGTTGTGATAACAAAGGGTATTACTGATTTACCTGAAAGTCCCACTTTTTTAAATATTGGGTCAAGTACAACAGATACACGTGCCATATAACCGCAGTCTTCGAGTAGTGCGATAAGGAAATACATTATCATAACGAGGGGGAGAAAACCAATTACGGCAATAACACCGCCTATGACACCGTCAATGAGCAGTGCGGAAAGCAGGGGATTGGCGTTTTCAAATAAACCGTCTATCCAAGCCTGACCTTTTTCAAGCCATGCAACAAACATATCTGCTATCCATACACCCGGCCCCGCCTGTGATATCCAGAATACTGCATACATTACAACCGCAAATATTGGTATACCGAGCCATCTGTTTGTAAGTACAGCATCAATCTTATCTTGAAAATTCTTTTCTCTTGTAAGCACCTTGCGTGTTTCGACCTTGGCTACGATTTTATTTACAAAATCAATACGTTTTCTGTCAGCGGCTTCAACCACTTTTTTATCAGAAAGGTTGATATTGCCCTGAACATAGGGTGCGGTCTGATCTTTACCTTTTGATTCAAGAACTGCTTTTATAACATCAGTTAATCCTTCAGATGATATAGAAACAGTTTCAATAACTGTACATCCGAGTTTTTTAGAAAGAGATTCAATATCAATTTTTGTATGTTTCTTTTCGTTTACATCCGCTTTGTTAAGAGCAACAACAACAGGGATACCCAGTTCTAATAACTGTGTTGTAAAAAATAAACTGCGGCTGAGATTTGTTGCATCCACGATGTTGATTATTACATCAGGATTTTCATTCTTAATATAAGAACTTGTAATACTTTCTTCTGAAGTAAATGGAGACATTGAGTAAGCACCGGGCAGATCAACCGCTATTAACTCTTGTGTCCCATTATATAAACTTTTTTTAATAGGGTGTTCTTTTTTTTCGACAGTAACACCCGCCCAGTTTCCGACTTTTTCATTTTTGCCGGTCAGAGCGTTGTACATTGTTGTTTTACCGCTGTTAGGATTGCCTGCTAAAGCAATTCTCATACTGATTTCCTCCTAAATATATTAAATAAATTCAATCTTGGTTAGATAACACTAACTATAAGTTAAAAAGTAATTGTCGGATTACTTTAGATGATAATAGCTTTAGCTAATTGGGTATCAATGCTGTATCTGCCATCTTTGATAGAAACCACACAACTGCCCTTTAAATGAGAAATTACTGTTATGGGCTCACCGCTATAGCAACCTAAAGAAAACAGAAAGGCATCCAATTCCTCATCATTTGTTTCAATCCGCCGAATAATGTATTCTTTTCCTTCTTGTGCAGTACTTAAGTTCATATGTATCTCCTGTTGATTAGGTTAGGCTAACTGCCTATTAACAAAAAAGATTAGTTTCCACTAACTACTTTTGTATATTAGCATTCAACAAAATGTTTGTCAATACTTTTTTCATAAATTTTTCTAAAAAATCGACTTGACAAAACATTGTAATTATATTAAACTGTAATGGCAATATTCAGGGAGCTCGATCGACTCGGGCTGAGAGGGAACCGTTCTGTTCCGACCTGTGACCTGATGCGGATAATACCGACGTAGGAAAATAGCGCTTTTGTTATGACTTCTTATAGTAATCTCCGCATCATATTTGCGGAGATTTTTTATTTGTAAAATTAAAGGAGGAGTCATTATGAAATTTGACACAAAAAAACTTACAGTCTCAGCAATTATGATAGCACTTTCAACCGTTTTAAGCCTTGTTAAAGTATGGGAAATGCCTTTGGGCGGCTCAATAACGTTGCTTTCAATGCTTCCTGTGTGTCTGGTATCTATTGTCTACGGTGTAAAAACAGGACTTAAAGCATCATTAGTTTACGCACTTGGTCAACTTGCTTTGTCTATCGGTGCAGTTGTTGGTTGGGGACTTACTCCGGCAGCATTAACAGGTACTATCTTTTTAGATTATATTATACCGTTTACACTTGTCGGAATTGCTGGTGTATTTAATCACCACGGTAAATTTGGTAATATACTTGGTATAACCCTTGCACTGTTTTTGCGATTTATATGTCATTTCATATCGGGAATTGTAATATTTGACATTTGGTGTGAATGGTCAAGCGTTCCGCTTTATTCTCTTTGCTACAATGGTGCATTTATGTTACCGGAACTTGTGCTGACAGTTATTGGCGCCGTTGTGTTACTAAATACCGCTCCCATCAAAAAAATAATGTTAACAGAGGCTTAAGGCCTCTGTTTTTTATTGACTTTTGATTTTGCTGATAGTAAAATCAATTTGATAAATTTCGGAGGTTACGATATGTTAAATAGAATAATAGAAGTGGCATTAAAAGCCGGTGAAATAATAATTAATGCACATTGTGAAAATTCGGATGTGTCGGTAAAACCGGGTGATGCTAACTTTGTAACGGTTTATGATCTTAAGGTTCAGAAATTTATAAAAGACAGTTTTAAAGAAATTATCCCGTCTGCACATTTTATTGGTGAAGAGGAAGAGGCGGTGTATACTACTGATGCTGAATATACTGTCATAGCTGACCCTATTGACGGTACCACTAATTTCATAAAGGGATTTAATCACAGTTGTGTTTCTATTGCACTTTTAAAAAAAGGTATGCCAATTATAGGTTGTGTTTATAATCCTTATACCAAAGAAATGTTTTATGCAAAAAAAGGAGAGGGCGCTTTTTTAAATGGCAAGAAAATTTCTGTTTCAAAAAATGGTCTTGAGAATGCTCTTGTCGGTTTTGGCACATCACCGTATTACGCAGAATTTTATAATAAAACATTTGAAACAATAGATAAAATTTTCCCGATTATTGCAGACATAAGACGTGTTGGTTCTGCCGCTCTTGATATATGTTATGTTGCATCAGGACGTACAGAACTGTATTTTGAATATCTGCTTTCACCATGGGACTATGCCGCGGCATCTCTTATACTTACCGAAGCGGGTGGTGTCATTACTACAGATAATTATTCCGAAATATCCTATAATAGACCAAATTCTATTATTGCTGCGACTAATAAAGCTTTAGATGATTTTAAAAAAGTAATGGAGAAATAAGATGAATTGTTATACAATCGGCGTTGATTTTGGCTCCTTGTCTGCCCGTGCACTGCTTTTAGATACCCAAACGGGTAAGGAGGTAATGTCAGCATCTGTTGATTATCCGCACGGTGTTATGGATGAAAGTTTACCGTCAGGTAAAAAATTGCCTGCCGGTTTTGCTTTACAACATCCGGATGATTATTTATATGCACTTTCAAACTCAGTGACTGAGTTGATAGAAAAAAGTAACGTAAATGTAAGTGATATAAAAGCGATAGGTATCGATTTTACTTCGGCTACAATAATTCCCGTAAAGAAAGATGGTTTGCCGCTTTGCTTTGATAAACGATTTAAAGATAATCCTTATGCTTATGTTAAAATGTGGAAACATAATACTGCATCAAAAGAAGCAACCATTATGACAGATACCGCGCTTGCCCGTGAAGAAAAATGGATTATGCGTTATGGCGGTAAGGTGAGTTCTGAGGGTTATTTCCCTAAAATTCTTGAAACTTTACATAATGCACCCGATGTGTTTGATGCGACATACCGTTTTGTTGAATGTGGTGATTTTATAACGCGCATCCTTACTGACACAGAGGTTTATTCGGCTTCTTATGCAAGTGTAAAGGCACTTTGGTCTGTTTCGAGCGGTTATCCGTCGTCTGAATATTTCGAAGCAGTTCATCCAAAATTGAAAAATATTATAGGAACAAAAGTTCCTGACAGTTTTATGCCTATTACATACACAGGACTGAAACTTGGCGAAAACGGGGCAAAACTTACAGGTCTTCCGGTTGGAATAACTGTATCTATGCCGCAAATAGATGCATATGCTTCTATACCTGCATTAAATATTACTGAT